>JAGXLJ010000015.1 GCA_018334775.1 Halodesulfurarchaeum sp. | reverse complement strand
AGGTCGATGTTCACGGGGAAGGTCACGCTCGGCCAGGCTTCCGAGGAGTGGAAAGGGTGGGTCGAGACGTCGGTCGGCTACGTTGATGTCGCCTTTGAAGATGAAGGCCATAGCACGGCACTTACCACGAGTCTCATCCTCGGGATGATCGTGTTCGGCGTCGTCTGGGTAGGCGTGATCCTGGAATACGTGCTCTCGCCGGTGCCAACAGGCGGACTCAATGTCGCACAGGACGTTGCGCCACATGCCCTTCCTGGCGGCATTATCGGAACGATCTACACGATCGGACTCAACGTCGCGATGCTCGTTATCTTTGCAGCTATCGCGGCGCTTATATACGGCTTCTACGAGCGTTGGACCGTCGCAGAATAGGTTTCCCCAATCTCTTATGATCCATTCATTTCGGACCAAACGAACAGCGACGCCAGGTATCGTCACGGGAACGTCTCAGCAACCGATGAGTACACGAGCGTGGAACTGATGACTCAAGACATGGACGAAAACGACTGGGAACGCCTCTACGGACTGCTTTCGGAGTGTTTCAAACACCCGGACGAGCAGTTCACAGAAGACGTCTCGGCCGGCCGGCTGGAAAGCGAACTCGCCGAAGCTGTCGAACCCCTCGGTGTCGAGTTCGAACTCGGCGTCGACGAGGGTCTCGTGCCGGAGACCGAAGCAGCCTTCGATAACGAATACATCGCGCTCTTCGAGGCCTTCGAGACGCCCTATGCACCGATCGTCGAATCCCCGTACAAGGAGTGGTACGAAGGCCCGGGGAGCGACGGGCTTCTCAATGGCCCTCCAGCCGAGGATATGCAGCGGCGCTACGCGGCGATGGATATCGATTTCCCGGACGCGTATCTTCCTGACCATCTCGCCCTGTTACTGGAATACGCCTCGATTCTTGTTGAGGCGGGAACGCCCGACCAACACCGGGCGTTCGTCGCGGACCACCTCGACTGGATTCCGGCGTTTCGTCGTCTCGTCGAAGAGGCGGCGGCGGAGTCACAGTTCCACCGGCGGTACGTGCGACTCACCGGCGAGATATTCGCCCAGATTCGCAATCGGTTAGATATTGATGACCCAACAACGGAAGCAATCGATGACATGATCGGCCGAGTCGAGCAAGGCCGAGAAGGTGTCCCGGACGAAAAAGAATTCCGGGAATAGGAGGCAGCCACACGGTTCACGTACCGTTCCCGAACGTTCGTTTCGGACCCGATCCTCCGATCTTCATTGTGCAGGGACACGTTCTGCGGTATTTCGGAAACAAAACGCCAGTGTGAGTTGGCAAATACCGATCGGAACGAGGTGACGATGAGTACAGAAAGCGAGGGTGCAATCGGCATCCCCCCGGGCGGTCACCTGTGCCTCGACACAGGAGACCTATCAGTGAATCGTATATGGGGGTATGAGTGTTTTGTGGGGGTGGTTGCGGATATATCGTGGCGAACTGACGGAACAACAAAGTCCACGGCCCCCATAGAGATATGTGTCATGTCCCGACGCCGCGAATCCGGTTCATACCACGCGTGGAACTCGTTCCTTCGCTGTCCCGATTGTGGGAGCGACGAGGTTGCCTTCGAGCACTACGACGACGGGACGATGTTCAACTGCGAACAGTGCGGCGCGGAGGCGTGGGCGGCGAGACTTGTCCGAACCGAAGCTTGAAACGGTCCCAAACGAGCGGGACTGTGCCATCGGTTCGGACCGTCAGGATTAGATACCTCCCGCGTCCAGCGACTGCCATGGAAGGATTTCAGGACCGACTGGACGTTGTGGCTATCCCGGTCGGAATCTTCGTTCTCGTGGTCGGCCTGGGGACGCTCCTCGGACAGCCCTGGCAGTATGCGGCCGGCGGGGCACTAGGAATGGTTCTGCAACTTATCGGGGCTGTCGCCGCGATCGGAATCGGGATCGGGCTGGTTGGACTCGGACACTTCGTCGAGCCGTAACATCGGGAACTGGTACACCCATTTTCTTCGCACGGGTAGCGGATCCATGCACTCGGATCTACCGGGATCGAACTCTCAATTACTCGATCGGATCTTTGAGACCAGTCCGACCGGTATTGTCGTTCTCACGCCCGAGGGCTCGATCACTCGGTGTAATGACCGCGCCGAGCAGCTATTGGACATGGCCGAATCCGACATTGAGGGGAAACAATACGAGGAACCGGAGTGGACGTTCACAGATCCGACGGGTAAATCCCTCGCTGAATCGGAGCACCCATTCGTTCGGGTTCGGGATAGCATGGCCCCGATTTTCGGGCAGGAATACCGGATGGAACGCCCGCATGCTGAACCCATCCACGTCTCGATTTCGGGTGCACCCATCGTCGAGGAGGGCACGGTCGAACGGCTCGTCTTTGCCTTCGAGGATGTTAGCGACCGACACGAGCGCGAGCAGGAACTCGAAGACATGACCCGGCAACTCGAGGTTCTCAACCGGGTCGTCCGCCACGACATTCGAAACGAGATGGTAGTCATCTTGGGGTATGTGGAGACCGCTGCGGATGAGGTGTCGGATCCGGACGTGTCGGACTATCTCGACCGGGCCCATCAGGCCTGGGAGCACGTGGTTTCGATCACGAAAGCCGCAAAGGAGTTGATGAATGTTGTCACTCGCTCGGAGCCACCCGAACTTGCTGCAATCTCGGTGAAACCGATTCTCGAAGAGGAGCTGGCGATGGTCCGCGAGGCCAACCCGGATGCGACGGTCCAGATCGATGGCTCGGTTCCCGATGTCGAGGTTGGGGCGACAGAACTCCTGGAATCAGTGTTTCGCAACCTGTTGACGAATGCGATCGTCCACCACGACCGGGCGGACCCGACAGTGACAGTCTCGGCGAGTGAGTCGGATGGCCACCTGCACGTTTCCATCGCTGACGATGGGCCCGGGATTCCGGACGACCAAAAATGGAAGATCTTCGGCAAGGGACAGTCGGGGCTGGAGAGCGAGGGAACCGGTATCGGGCTCCATCTCGTCGAGAACTTGATTGCACAGTTCGAGGGCGATGTCTGGGTGGAAGACAACGAACCCCGGGGGTCGGTGTTTGTGGTGGCATTGGCGCTGGCCGAATGACCGTTGGGATGGTGGTTCTACTTCCCAAATTCCCAAGGGTACACAGGCCGGGAGATTTGAACCGAAATCAGTTCGCTTGCTCGTGCTAGGGCTCAAATCCCTGACTGTTTTCACTGTTCCGTTCGGTCACAGGAAACGCGGCCATCCGTTCGTACTCCTCGCTTTGCTCGGAGAACTCACGGACCTGACGGGATGTTGAACCGAGTGGAGACGTGCGCTCACTCCCTTCCCAGATTCAAATCCCTCCGTGGCCGCTTCGCTCCTCACCTTCGTTCGTCGCAGAAGCGGGCCGGGAGGGATTTGAACCCCCGTCCGTCTGGTTAAAAGCCAGACGCTCTGCCTACCTGAGCTACCGGCCCACATCTACACGGTCGTGACTGTCCGGTTAAACACTTTCCCTCCGCAACCGCCTCGCTCAAACCGTTACCGTCGTCCCGTTTGTCGGTGCGCTGACCTCGTACCCGTCTTGCTGTAATTCCTGGGCGAACCGCTCGCACCGATCACCGTGATTCACGAGCACTGGGGTGTCCCGATACGGCTCCAGGAACGATCGCAATCCATCCCGATCCGCATGCGCGGAGAAGTCGTATTGCTCGACCTGGGCCGCGACTCGCATCCGGCGATTGTCGATTTCCGCACTGCCCGTTTCGAGCAACTCTCGGCCTGGGGTGTCCTGGACTTGGTACCCTGTCATTGCGATCAGGTTCGTCGGATCCGACCGTATTTCGGGAATGTAGGTCATTGCCGGTCCGCCAGAGAGCATCCCGCTTGTGGTCACGATAGCGGTTGACTGGGCCGCGATCCGTTTGCGTTGGCCGTCCCGGCCGGTGACGAATCGCGCGTGGGATATCGCCCGCTGGAGCGCCTCTGAATCCCGAACGTACTCGGGATACTGGCGGAGCATCTCAGTCACCGCTTTTCCCATTCCGTCGACGTAACACGGGATATCGTGGGCCGCACAGACCAGGAGCAGTTCCTGGGTCCGGCCGATCGCAAACGCCGGAATGACGACGGTGCCACCTTCCCAGAGGGTCTGCTCGACGCTCCGAACGAACCGGTCCTCGACCGCTCCCCGGGGCTCGTGTTCGACGTCCGAATACGTGCTTTCAGTGATGACGACGTCGGCGTCAGGCCGCGCAGTCGTCCCTGCGACGAGTCGCTGGTTGTCGGTGTGAAAGTCCCCGGTGTAGAGTAGCCGAGTCTCGCCATCGTCGACGAGGACGTGAGCGCTTCCGGGGATGTGCCCGGCGTCGAAGAATGTGATTTCGTGGCCAGCCGCCGAGAACGGCGCCCGATAGCCATGCGAACGGGATTGCTGGGTCACCCGTTTGACGTGAGTCTCGGTGAACGGACAATTGTACGTTCCGCCGAGTTCCCGAGGTTGAAATCGCTCCTCCCTGGCGCCGGTTTTCGGGACGCCGTGAAGTTTCAGCGTATCCCTGGCCAGTGTCCGGGCCAGCTCTCCCGTTGGGGGTGTCCAGTGGATCGTCGGCCAGTCGGCTCCCGAACAGAGTGTCGGGACGTTGCCCACGTGATCGAGGTGGCCGTGGCTGGCGACCACTGCATCGACGTCTGGCCGCTCGATGGGGAATTGGAGCGGATTCCCGGCTCGAATGCCAAAATCGAGGAGGAGCCGGTCGTTGACGAGAATGGCACTCCGGCCGACCTCGCGGGCCCCACCGAGAAATCGTAGCTCCATCGCTCTTGGCTACCAGGGCCGCCGGTTTGGACTCGTCGGTTCGGGCTGTTCGAGCCCCTCGATTTCCCCTGCCGGAGTGTTTTTGCTGTTGAACGGTCTATTACCGGGTATGTCGACCGATTTGGCCCAAGCGACCTTTGCAGGGGGCTGTTTCTGGTGTCTCGAAGCTGCCTACGAAGAGGTTCCGGGAGTCCGGACCGCCACGTCTGGCTATGCCGGCGGGGATGTCCCGGAACCGAGCTACGAGGCGGTTTCGACCGGCGAAACGGGCCATGCCGAATGTGTCCAACTCGAGTACGACCCGGACGAGGTAACCTATGTCGACCTCCTCGGGGTGTTCTTCCGGGTTCACGACCCGACCCAACTCAATCGCCAGGGGCCCGACGTGGGGACGCAGTACCGATCTGCAATCTTTGCACACGACGAGTCGCAACTGGAGACGGCCGAATCGTTCGTCGAGAGGCTGGAAGCGGAGGACGCCTTCGAGGACGAAATCGTCACCCAAATCGAACCCCTCGACACTTTTTGGGAGGCCGAAGAAGCCCATCAGGAATACTACGAGAACAATCCGGAGGACCGGTACTGCACGCTCTACGTCGAACCGAAAGTCAAGAAGGTCCAAGCAGTCTTCGAGGACGACGCCGACTAACAGTCCGGTTCGATGCCCTTTTGACGCCCGGAGCAGTTCACACTACCATGGCTACGTTCAGCGTCGTCGTCTCCGATCCGGAGACGGGACGATCGTTTACGCGAGAGGTCGATGGGCAAGACGCAAACCGCTTCATGGGGCGCGAAATCGGGGAAGAAGTCGACGGCACAGCCGTTGGCCTCGACGGTTTCACCCTGGAAATCAGTGGTGGCTCCGATGATGCCGGCCGGCCAATGCGCTCGGACGTCAGGGGAGCCGAACTGTCCGAAGTGCTTTTGACCGGCGGTGTCGGTTACAATCCCGACCGTGACGGGGAGCGCCGTCGTGTCACCGTCAGGGGTCGTGAAGTCGGCGAACCGATCACCCAGTTGAACGTGAAAGTGACAGAAGGCGAGGGCTCGGTCCCCGTCGCACTTGGCGAGGAAGAACCAGAAGAAGTTGAGGCGGGAACCGAGGAGGCAGAAGAGACGGAAGAAGCCGAAGAAGAAGGGGAGTCCGAGGAAGTAGCGGACGAAGACGAATCCGAGGAACCGGAGGCTGAGGCGGCGGCTGACGAGGCCAACACGGACGAAACCGAGGCGTAAGGCCACATGTTTTTTCTCAAGGTTGGAACGCCTCCGCCGGGCTTAACCGATACCTCGACGAATTTCGAGTATGAACATGTCCATTGACACGTTTCTCCGCGGCGAGAAACCACACCATGTCGCTGCATATTTTGCAACGACGTCACTCTCCGATGCCGAGACGCTGGCCGAGCAGAACTACGCCGAGGCTACAGGTGATGGTGTCCGGATGGTTGTCCCAGGCGATGCAGGCCGGGCGGCCTTCGAATCAGCCACCGGAATGGACCCAATGGATTTCGCCGGGGACGCCATGGGAACCGAAGGCACAATTACGAAGGGGCTTACAGCCGGTGACTGTCCCGCAAGAGACGAGGGTGGGGACCATGAGCTTCGGATCGTCTTTGCCTTCGCGGAGGAACAAAATGAGGACGTGGGCGGCCTATACGCCGACGGGGACGTGATCCACGCCTACGCACAATGTTCGTGTGGCGAGGCGTACTCGGACAAATGGGTCGCGGGCAAGAAGTAATGTAACAAAATTTTTGCTTCGTCCAATTTTCGCTCCCGCAAGCCGGCTCTTATTCGACGAGTGTTCAGGCGGTACCCGGACCCATACATATTTTTGTAAGTTCTTGACTTACTTTGATATGGTAGCACATGGCTCAAAAACCAACATGGCACTATCCGTGCAGGAGTGAGCGATGACCGGGCGGGACATCGATCCACCGGTGGTATGGGAACGTGAGAACCAACACAATCCCGGCGTTGACCGTTCGGTTGACGGAATTTCCGGGCGACCCCGGGAAAAACAGACACCAGGAGTCCGATGACACACGATATTGTCATCGTCGGCGGCGGTGTCGGTGGAACAGTCACGGCCAATCGACTCCGAAAGAAACTCCAGCGGGAAGTATCCGGAGGGAATGTCCGGATTCGAATCGTCTCTGACAATCCGGAGCACGTCTACAAACCGACGTTTTTCTACGTGCCTTGGGGTGAGAGTGAACCCGAAGACGCAAGACGCCCGCTTGCTGATTTGGTTGACCGACGAGTAGAGCTGATCTACGACCGGGTAACACACATCGATACCAGCGGTAAGTCACTCGACCTCAGCGAGAACGGGAGCATGCCGTATGACTATCTCGTGGTTGCAACCGGCGCGATGCCTGATCTGGACGATACTCCTGGATTTGGACCGGACGGAGACGGCCATCATTTCTACGATGCCGAGGCGGCGATGGCGCTTCGGCAGGAACTCTCCGCCTTCGACGAAGGCCACCTCGTCCTCTCGGTCATCGGAACGCCACACGTGTGTCCCGCTGCGCCAGTCGAATTCACAATGTTGGCCGACTCTCGCTTCCGTAAGCTGGGGAAACGGGATGATATTGACATTACCTATACGTATCCGCTCCCGCGCCTCCACAGTGTCGGTCCGGTCGCAGAGTGGGCTGAGCCCCGCTATGCGGAGCGGGATATTCAGACCCAGACCATGTTCAACCCTGAGACGGTGGACTCGGGGAATAGCGTGATTCACACTGTCGAAGGGACCGACCTCGAATACGATCTCCTGGTGGGGATCCCGGAGTTCGAGCCCAGTCCGCTCATAGCGAAATCCGGGCTCGGGGATACCTGGATGGAAGTCGACAAACACACGCTGGAATCCGATCACGCCGAGGACGTGTTCGGAATCGGTGATGTGACAAATCTTCCCACGAGCAAAGCGGGAAGTGTCGCCCACTACGCGGCCGGGACGGTCGTCGACCGAATCGCCGCACTCGTTCGTGGCCACGAGCCCCGGACGATTTTCGAGGGCGATACGATCTGTTTCCTCGAAGCCGGGGCCGACGAAGGGTCACACATCAGCTTCGATTACGAAACTGACCCCGTTGTTCGTGACCAGTCCGAGTTTGTCCACTGGGCAAAGTTCGCGTACAACGAGATGTACTGGCTGACAGCGAGGGGGCTCGCGTGAGACACCAATGAGCGAGGAACCTATCGATCCGGATTCAGAAGCCGTACAGCACGCACTCGAAACGCTCGTCGAACTCGAGGAAACAGGCACGTTGGACGATCTCGCTGATGCCGCGAACCTCGTTTCCCTCGCCTCGGAGGCGGTCGATGACGACATGGTCCGGTCGACCATGCGGGCCATGGTCCATGCCGGTGAACTCTTCGATACTGCGGCCGGCGAGCCTGAAGCGCTCCGGAATCTCGAGGTCATGACGGCCGCTCTCAGCGAAACCGCACCCGATCCAGCAACCGCCCCCGATCAAGTGGGTATGATTGGTATGATGCGGAAGATGAATGACCCGAAAACCAAGCGGGGAATGGGCTTTCTGGTCCAGTTGCTTCACGAACTCGGCGATCAATTAGAACAGCGGGCCCATCGCTACGATTTCGAAACCGAAATCGAGACCGAACGACCCTGATTCACTCCATCTCTGCGGGTTCTTCGGGTAGGTTCCAGAAGGCTTTCATCAGCATTTGCTTCGCCGGCGCCCCGCGGGTCGTCCAGTGATTGGCGTAATCCAGCATGTCCTCATATATCCGGGGTTTGCACCCAGCCGCTCGAGGATGCCCACCGCCGCCGACCTGTCTGGCGACCTCGTGGGCCCGTTCGAAACCATCGCTGCCCCGAATCGACGCACTGCCGGCGGGTTTGACGACGACGGCCGCGTCGGCGCCCTGTTCACGGAGCTCCTCGGCAACCTCGTTCTGTGAGCACCGGCCATAGGTAACGCCGACGGTCCAGTCTCGGATTTCGTGCAGTTCCGCGCGGGCGACGGCTCGTTCGATCCGGTC
Organism: Halodesulfurarchaeum sp.; assembly: GCA_018334775.1. Taxonomy (GTDB): domain Archaea; phylum Halobacteriota; class Halobacteria; order Halobacteriales; family Halobacteriaceae; genus Halodesulfurarchaeum. Next base: position 1,576 of record JAGXLJ010000015.1, on the reverse strand, counting down.
TTCCTTCTCGACGCGCTTCTCGGCCAGGAATTCTCGAACGTCATCCGGGAAGTCAACCCCGTGATTCTCGACGACTTCGAGGTAGTCTGCTGGGTCCTTCCAGTGAGAGAGGTCGGCGAGGTCGTCCGAGCGGTCGTCCTCTTTGATCCAGAGGTCGTGATCGCGGGTCACCGCAGCGAGTTCGTCGAGATGTTCGGCGGCCTCACCCTCCAGGGACCGGGCGGCGACGTCAGCGGTACACTCGGCTTCGGAATCGCCGACGACGAGTTCGACGCCTGCGTCCCGGACTGCGTCTTCGGCGGCTTCTGTCCATTGGTGATGATCGTACCAAGTGACCGAGTCGGCGTGATCGAGTAGTGCTTCGAGGGGCTCGGCGATCGTTTCGAACTCGTCGGGAGCCAGATCACAGATGTACACCTCACCGCCCGGCTCGGCGTATTCGGCCGCTCTCTTGATTCCGTCGGCGAGTTCGTGCGGGCTCGATGGAATGAACGCGGCCTCGCCGAGGGCGTCTCTGAGCAGCGCGACACAGGCCAAACCGTCGGCATCCGGGTCCACGACGGCAAGGACCTCGGACCCACTCACGCGGGCTTCGATCTCTCGGTCTTTCGATTCGGCGCGAATATCATCGGGAAGGAAAAACCCCTTGCCCGGGAGGAGTGATTTTCGCTCGGGCGAGAGATTATTGTCGTCGATGACCCATTCTTGCATAGTAGTGGGTCGGCATCACTGGGTAAGTATCACCCGATACCAGGCCAGTCCGTCTCAGGTTGGGGCTGCGAGTCGAATGCTCATCTCCCGCTCGAAGTCCTCTGCACCGGTGCTTTCAAAGCCGACTTTTTGATAGAGGTAGGTCGCGGGCTTGTTCCATCGCTCGACGGTCAGCCAGACTCTCCATACGCCGTTGGCCGCTGCGTGACCCAGCAGCGCTTCGAGGAGTTTCGTCCCGATGCCGGCGTCCTGATAGTCCTGGTGGACGAAAATCGCCAGTTCGTAGGCCCCTTCGCCATCCCCGACCAGCGTCGCGTGGCCGATGATCCGGTCCTCGTGGGTCGCGATCACGTTGAAACAGTTCGCACAGAGGAGGTGGTCGAGCCACTCCCTGATCGCCGCTTCACCGATCGGGGGAATACCCTGGGCTCGATCGGCCTGGTCGAAATCCGTGTACATGTCGACGAGTGCGTCCCGGTCCCCCTGACAGACCTCGATATCGACCGTCCGGTTCGTTTCGTCCGTCCAGGCGAGTGGCGGTTCAGGGAACGGGCCAGCCGGCTCGTCGGGATACCGGCGTTCTGTCATCTGAGCAAAGTAACGCTGACGTGGGAGTTCAGCAGGACGAACTCGGCGATGGAGCCGATCCGGATCTTCCCCATCGGACTCTGTTCGCCACCGCCCAGGACGATGCGATCGAAGGCCTCTGATTCGGCTATTTCGACCAAACGACTCCCTGGATGCCCTTCGACACGCCGAATCTCGATGTCCGAGCTCGCCGATCCGATGGCATCCCGAACTGCTGTGTCCGTCTCGTCAGCCGATCCCTCTCCATCAGGCTGGTCCAGGACAGCGACCGTGTCTT
>JAGXLJ010000283.1 GCA_018334775.1 Halodesulfurarchaeum sp. | reverse complement strand
AGGCTGGCGTCAAGGAATTGCAGTCGGTCATCGAGACCCGGCTGGAGCCACTCGCTGCTCGACTTGCGGGCTACGAATTCCAGTCCTGATCCCCTGTTTTCGCTGATTTTCTATTTCCAATATAATACGGACCATATTGGACCAACGAGGTTAGAAGTTTATATCGAGTATCTTCGGGTAAGACGTTGTGATGGGTGCTGAAGATCCGACGATTCCGTCTGGGACTCGGCTGGCCAGTGATTTCGATCCGGAAGACGTCCCGACACTCGCCTGGGGGACATTGATGGCCGGACTTGGCTTTTTATTGGCTGCGGTCCATTTTAGCCACATCGGTGAAGCGCGAGCACTCTGGGCGTCAGTTGTCGGTGTCCTGTTGCCCTTCGCCATCTCGGTTGGCGGTATCATGTCCTTCGGCGTGCTGTTGGTGCTCCCGAGGGAGCAGTTTGGGCAACACCAGGTGGATTTCATTCGCCGGACCGGGCCGTGGGTTGCTGGATGGATGTTTTTTGGAATGCTCTGGATGTCGATTGCAGGGGCTGGCTCGGTTATCTATCAGTCCTCACAGGGGCTGTTCGAGCCCGGATCGGTGTTTCTCATTGCGATTTTCGCCTCCTATGGGGCGATCCCGGGAGTGATTACTGGGTACTATTACGGCCGAACGGCCCAGGCCGCGACCGAAATCGCCGAGCGAGAGCGGTATTTGGCGGTCTTTTCCCGGGTCCTGCGGCACAATTTTCGGAATCAGATGAATCTCTTGTTGGGCGAACTCGACCTCGCCGAGCAGGAGGCTCCACCGGACGCGTCCACCCATGTGGACCGTGCGGGAGCGTACGGCCGGGACCTGATGGAGACCGTCGAAAAGCAACGGTTCCTGGTCGAAACAGTGACCGAACCGAAATCCCCACGGAACCAGCGTGGGTCGGCCGTGATTCGGAAGGCTGTGGATTCGGTTCGCGAGATGTATCCGGAGTCGGCAGTGAGTGTCGACACGAATGGGGACACTGTCGTTTCGGCTCACCCACAAATCGATCGGGCACTCATGGAACTGCTCGAAAACGCGATTGTTCACAGTACCGACTCCCCGCCAGCTGTCACACTCGAAAGTCGAAGGGCGAACGAATCGATCGTGGTGTCGGTTTCGAATGCGGGTCCACCCATCCCGGCGAGCGAGAAGGCGATTCTCACTCGAGACCACGAACCGAACCAACTGCATCACGGGAGTGGGTTGGGCCTGTGGATCGTGGACCGATTGACCGAACAGTCACACGGCAGTGTCGAAATCCAGCGTTCTGAGACCGTCAGGAACACTGTCTCGCTCGAACTCCCGATTCCTCACCGGTGAAAACCCGTTTGTTTACTCGGGTTCGCCGCGAAAGAGATCGATGACGTCGTTGACCACGTGACTGTCCGCTGCAACGAGATACCGGCGTCCACCAACGAGTTTTTCGTCCGCCTGTGCGGCCACGTGGCCGTTCGTTCGCGAGATAACCTGGGCACCTTCGGGGAAGTCGATCGCTGACAACTCCTCACCCTTGATTGGGGCGTCATAACCCACCTGGATATCGAGGATCTCCAGATCCCCCGTCACGTCTTCGAGGGTTCTGATGTTACTCCCGCTGAGTGCGTTCACGGCGGCTTTGATGCTGGCCCGCTCGGGGAAGAACACCTGATCGACGAAGTCGGCGTATTCGTCGCCACATTCGTCCTCGATACGGGCCACTGTGCGCAACTCCTGGTCGATTTGCTTGGCAACCAGACAGACAGCGAGATTCGTGTCCTCCCGGTTGGTCAAGGCTCCAATGGTGGATGTTTCGGGCCGGAGCGCCGCATCGAGAACCGACGGTCTGGTTCCATCGCCGGTGATAACTTCGAAATCGGTCTCTTCGTCCCCGATCCCGTCCGGGTTTTTCTCGATGACCGTGACCGATTTGCCCCGATCCGCGAACCGTTTTGCGACTCGTCGTCCAACTCGACCCCCGCCTGCGATCAGGATGTGATCCTCGTCTGGCATACCATAGTGTTAACGAGGGTCCCCCATAAACGTTCATAGGGTTCTCCCGGAACTCATCCTGTCAATGGGTGCCAAATTTATCACGTGTGGTCTCATAGTTATCGTATGCCAGAAGAGGTCCTTTTCGAGTCCGAAAGCGGACAGACCAGGGCGGAGATCGCAACGTATCTGCGGACAGTCGCAGACAAACTCGAGGATGGGGGCCCATTGACACTGACAACGGGCGCTCGCTCGCAGACCCTTGACCCACCCGATCGAGTCACGTTCGAAGTCAAAGCCGAACGGGAGGGCCCAGTCTCGGGGCCGGGCGAACTGAGTATCGAATTCGAACTCGAGTGGGACGAAAACGGCACCGGATCCGAGGATTTCGACGGGCCATTGGAAATTCAGTAAAAATGTTCGAATCCTGATCGGATGGGGCATTGGCTAAAAAAGTTAAGACAGCGGCGGTTCAACCGAACTGATAACCCCACCATCCAATGAGTGCGCTCCCGAGAACTGTTGGCCCATCGAGAACGAGGGTTCCCGAGCGGTGCTTCGATGTCTAAGCGGAACTGGGGGTCCGGTGAGGTGTTGAGTCGGAAAGTCGGGGCCAGGATCGAGGAGCTGTTACCCGCGAACCTGGCGACCGCCGACAACGTTCATTTCACTGCTCAGGCCCCACTCAGTCGGGACTTCCGTCCCGAACGCGCCGTCGGGGGCACGATCAACGTCTCGGGGATGGTTGGCGAGAACTCACAGTTCAAAATCGTGCTGGAACTGGCGATGCAAAAGCGGGACTCGTCCGGAACCGACCCGGAGGAGTTCGAGGATTGGACGGTCACGACGACGTTTTACCGAACCGA
>JAGXLJ010000282.1 GCA_018334775.1 Halodesulfurarchaeum sp. | reverse complement strand
ACTCGAGGAAGGAGTTGACCCACAAGAAGCCATCGAGGCCGCGACGGAGGTCATGCGAGACATCGGTGACAAATTCGAACACGGGGAGTTGTTCCTGTTCGATCTCACCAGTGCAGGCGAAGCGATGAACGCCGCTCGAGAAATCCTCGAAGAGGAAATCGTCGCGGGAGGTGGCGAGCGCAAGAGCGAGGGCAAAGTCATCCTGGGCACCGTCGAAGGGGACATCCACGACATTGGGAAGAAGATCCTCTCGTCGCTGCTGGCGGCAAACGGCTATGAGGTAATCGACCTCGGCGTAGAGGTACCCGCCTCGGAGTTCGTCGAGGAAGTCAAAGAGCGCGACGCCGACGCGGTCGGAGCGTCGGCAATGTTGACGACGACCAAAGAAAAACAGAAAGAACTCATCGAGGTCCTGGAAGAAGACGGAATCAGAGACGAGGTCCTCGTCATGGTCGGCGGCGCGCCGGTTACCGACGAGTGGCGCGCCGAAATCGGGGCGGACCTCTACGGTGCGAACGCCTTCGAGTCGGTCGAGAAACTGGGGGACAACCAGTTAGCGGCAATTACGGGGTGAGAAACGATGCGAACTGGAATCAAAGGCGGTCAGCTGAAACTTCTGACAGACGAACAGGTAACGGCGATTCATAACGCGGCCCTCCAGATCCTGTCCGAGACCGGTTTGAAAATCGAGAACGAAGAAGCGATGGATCTGCTGGAGGAAGCCGGAGCGGACGTGGATCGCGAAGACGATATCGCAAAGATTCCGCCTCACATAGTCAACGAATGTATTGAAAGGGCTCCCCGATCGATCAGACTCTCCGCCAGGGATCCAGACCAGGACGTGTTGATGGAGCCCGAACGGTCTTTCCTGTCCTCCTGTAATGGACCGCCATACGTCTACGATTACGAAGCCAAAGACGACCGAAAACCGACACGGGAGGACGTTCGGGACTCAGTCAAATTGCAGAACGAATTGCCCAACATCGACATGAGTTGGGCGATGTTCACGCTACAGGACGAACCGATGTTGGGCTTCGTGAGCCTCTATGAACTCCTGGCAAACAACACGAAGCACAACTGTATCCTCTCCCATTACGGGGGCGAGATGACGAAGAAGCTGGTCGAGATGGTCGAACTCGTCGCCGAGGCCGAGGACGTCAGCAACAAGAACCTGGTAACGATGTACAACGAGCCGGTCTCGCCGCTGTACCTCAGACGAGAGACGACCGAGTCCCTACTCGAATGGACCCGGGCCGGCCTCCCGCTGATTTCGAGCCCAATGCCGGACATGGGCGCGACTGGCCCGATGACGTTCGCCGGAACCACCGCGCTTGGGCTCGCCGAATCACTTGGTGGAATCGTCATCGGCGAACTCAATAACCCCGGCACACCGATGTTGATGGGTTCGCTCCCGGTTCCCATGGACATGCGAATCGGCAGTCACGCCTACTACCTGCCTGAACGGATCTTCTACCAGTCCTTCACCGGCCAGTGGGCTCGGAAGTACGGCGTTCCGGTCTTCGGAACCGGCGGCATCTCGGACTCCTTCGGTTCGGACTTCCAGCTCGGCTCTGAAACCACGATATCGCTCTGGAACTCCATACTCACCGGCCAGAACCTGATTCACGACCTCGGGGTCATCGGAAGTGGATTCCGGAACAGCCTCGAAGTGGTGGCAGCGATGGACGAGGTCGGGGGCATGGTCAAGCGCGTCTGTGAGGGATTCGACGTGAACGCCGAGACACTCGCCCTCGACGTGATCGACGAAGTGGGTCACGGCGGCACGTTCCTTTCGGAGCCCCACACCCGGAAGTTCGGCAAATCAGAGCTGTTCATGGCCGATCTGTTGAAAAAGCGAGAGCAGGAGAACTGGCACCCGGACGTCGGCATGGATGCCGCACACGAACGGGTCAAAACTTTACTCGACCAGGCCGAACCAAAGCCGTTGCCCGAGGACGTGGACGACCGGTTACAAAAAATCATCGAGGATGCCCGACACGAGGGCAAAGAATTGGCCACGCTCTAAGCCCTCACAACAGGGTCCGTCTCGGGCCTTCTGGTCGTACGGCATTCGAACTGAGCGACTGTCGGAAGTTGGAAAATAATGGGGACAAATCGGTCGGTGCGATTCGAACCGTGGGGAGTCGAGGTTAGCACGAGCGAAGCGGAGACCGTCCTCGAACTCGCGAAACGAGGAGACATCGGCATCGAGGCACTCTGTGGTGGCGCTGGGGTCTGTGGAACCTGTACGGTCCGAGTCGAGGAGGGGAGTGAAAACCTCTCGTCCATTTCTGAAGCCGAACGGTCCGTCTTGGACGAAAATGTCCTGGAAGACGGTCAGCGCCTTGGCTGTGAAGCCAGCATACAGGAGGGAGACGTCGCTGTGTTCGTGCCGCCGAAGTCTCGCATCGAGCAGGGCGTCATTATGACGGCGGGGCGGTCCATGGAGTTCCAGCGACAGCCTGCTGCTCGACGCTATCCGCTCCAACTTGACACCCCCACTCTGGAAGACACCCTCGGGGATCGAGAACGGATCCTCGCAGGACTCGCGTCGGAATACGATCTTTCCGTCACGGAAGTCGATCGGCTTGGACTCCGCTCGCTCCCGAAACGAATACGCGAAGCCTCGAGCCGGGACACCCTTCACCTCACCCCGATCGTGTTCAGGGGACGGGAACTGCTCACGGTCTTCCCCGGTCAGCAGGAGAATATTTACGGGATCGCCCTCGACGTGGGCACGACCACACTCGCCTGTTACCTGGCAGATCTAGTCACTGGTGAAATTTGTGCCACCACCTCACAGTTAAATCCCCAGAGCAGCCACGGTGGAGACATCATTAGTCGGGTCGAATACGCC
>JAGXLJ010000014.1 GCA_018334775.1 Halodesulfurarchaeum sp. | reverse complement strand
GCGCGCCGACGCCCGAATCGCTGCCCCGGGCCTCGATGTCCGGACGGTCAAAGGAACGGCTATCCGGGTCTCCAGGTTCTGCTGACCCCTCGGTCGACGCCCCGCTCTCCGATTCGTCGTCTTCGGCCTCGAACTCGGAGAACGATCCCAGATCGGTCATGGCTGGAGTCAGTCCCGGAACGCACTAACTCCTTTCCCCCGGTCCAGTGGTCACGGGCACCCGCTCTCGTAGGACCTTATGCCTCGCGACCCCACCGCTCGTAGTTGTAGTTCCGGTCCTCAGTCGTGTTGAAGGCCACCTCCAGACGACGGACGAGTTCCGCCTTGCCCTCAGCACCGATTCGGGCCAGTTCATCAGCCTTCGCAATGGGGAGCGGAGGCCCACGTTCGGCCGCCACCCCCCGGAGGACTGCCTGTTCGACAGCCGATCTGACTGCGGACTCCTCGGCGAAGCCACCCGGCAGTTCAGCCTTGAACAGCAAGTCCGTTCGTGGGTCGTAGACGACGAAAAATGTGATCTCGTAGTCCGTGGCCGGTCGTGATCGTGTGACACCAAGCTCCGTTTCCGGTGCTGAAAAAACGCCGTCGGCACCAAGTCGCGAACGGAACCACCCGGTCCAAGTGAGGTCCTCGGTCACTCGGCCCCGCTGTCCTGTCCCTCCAGCCTGCGGTCCACCCACTCGCTCCTGCTGGCTACTCCCTCGCGCCTGCGGTTCGGTCTCGCCCTCCCGCTGTTCCAGTACCTGGGTGAAAAAAGCCGCATCGCTTGCCCATGGACTCGGACGACCGGTTTCGGCAAGCGTCCTGATGAGGCCCCGGGATTGCGGGCTCTTGACGAAACCCACGAGTGGGACCCCCCGGTCCAGGAAGTCTTCGACCAGGTCCACATAGTTCTGGAGGACTTCCGCGACGAGGTCATTTTCGCCGGCAAGGTCTCCGATCGATCCGTGGCGGCCCCGCCAGTGGACCAGTCCTTTCGGATACAGCGGCCCATCGAGGAAGAGCACCTCCTCAACCGCATCTGCATGCTGCAAGGCATGATGACTTTCGGCAAGATACAACGCGAGACCGTGGACGATCCGTTCTTCGTCGCGGGCCAGGGCCTCGGTCTGCACGATTCGGCCTCGGCCATGATCCTCGTCGAACGGGATCCACCCATCGGTCGCGTGATCGACCGTGGCGTCGTTGGAGTGGACCGGCATGATGTAGGTCCGGGCTCGATGGAGCCCAAGATTCGAAGGAACGGCACTCATGGCCGCTTGGGCAAGGTCCAACAGCAGGCCGTTCTTGAATGTCGTCGGATTGATCGTCCCCGAATCGAGGCCATGAGCCGTACCGAAAGGTGATTCTTGCAGGGCCAGGTCCTCAATGGGCGCCGCTCGCCGGGTCACAGAATCGATCGGTTCCAGAACAGCAGCCCCATCCTTGCGGAGCGGGTCAAGGTGGTCGGCCCAAACGGTTTCAGCAAGGTCACGATGGGCCTCGGGATCGGCGTCGTGGCGAATTCGATCTGCCAGTGAAGCGATCCCGTCGTAATGGACGGGGTCGATGGTCATCATGCCCACCTTCTTTTCCCACCGTAATCACGCCTCGGGTTTTGGGCGAACCGTGGGCCTTGGTGTGCGGGGTGCAATCGGGTCTGCTGGGTTTCGATTCGTTGGGCCCGGATTGGTACAGCGCCACGAGTGAATTTTGGCAGGTCACTGCATGTCGGTGCAGTCGATGTGGTGAGAGGTAAACCAGAGGCGAGATCGGCATCATGGTTTTGTAGTGGCCACACGGTAGCTCACACAATGTCATTGGCCGCGGTTGTGGAAGCCGCCAAAGCGTACTTTTCGGAGGGAATGAACCCGGCACACGATTGGCACCACGTCGAACGGGTCGACGCGAACGCGGACCGGCTCCGCTCCGAGTATCAAGCGGTAGATGACTTTGTCGTCCGAGCGAGTGTATACCTCCACGATATCGGTCGGGAACGAGAAGACACTGGGGAAATCACGGACCATGCCGAATGGGGAGCTCGAGAATCTGAGACGATACTCAGGGAGCACGGAGTGGCTGCCGAACGGGTATCTGCGATCTCTCATGCGATTCGTGCACACCGGTTTTCTCGAGGGCCCGAGCCGGAGTCACTCGAAGCCAAAATCCTCTCGGACGCCGATAACCTCGATGCCTTGGGCGCTGTCGGGATTGCACGGTGTTTTACCCAGGGAGGCGACCGTGGATCACCAATCCACGATCCCGATCTCCCACCCAAAGCGGACGAAACTGAGGCCGGTGCCACGCAGTACAACCATTTCTATAAGAAACTGCTCGACCTCCCGGCCAGGATGTATACCCAGACCGGTCGAGAGATCGCAGAAGATCGACGGGAGTTCATGAAGCAATTTTTGACCCGGTTTGACGACGAGATCGCGGGTGACCGGTGACTGCTGGGTCGAGCCAAAGACACCCAGTTATTGGGACGATCGGACCGACTCGACTGCTTGCACGGCCGCTAGAACCTGGTCGTGAGCCTCGCCGTTCGAGGCGGCGATTCCTCGACTATCGAATTCCCACCGGTCTCCTTCGATATCGGTCACTGAACCACCCGCCTGTTCGATCAAAAAGGCCCCCGCCACGGAGTCCCACGAATTCATTGTCCGATTCGTGAATGTGGCATCGATAGCGCCCCGAGCCACGAGAGCCAGAGTCAATTGGGCTGAGCGTAGGCGGATCAAATCCCCGAACCGCTCGACAATTTCACTGGCAGCGGTCCCGTATTCGGCCCGTCGATCTGTCGGCCACCAAAACGTGGGGGCGACTGCCATTTCCTCAGGATCGTGCCGGTTGTTGACGGTTATTGGCTCCCCGTTCATTCGGGCGCCGTCCGTGTCCGCGGTAAACGTATAACCGAGTTCAGGAGCCTCAATCGCCGCTGCAATCGGTTGTCTGTCTTCGACAACCGCCACGGCCGTCACCCAGAGCGGAATCCCTCGCACGTAATTATTCGTCCCATCGATCGGATCAATGATCCACGCCCGTCCTTCGTCGGGAATCGTGGCCTCATCTGCCGATTCTTCAGCCACAATTGTGGCCGTCGGATCGGTGTCTCGAATGCAGTCGATGACCGCCATCTCGGCCTCCCTGTCGGCACGAGTCACCACATCGGTTTTGTTGGTTTTCGTCTCGATGGTGAGTTCCTCCCGGAATAACGAGTCCGCCTTGTTCCCCCCGACTTCGGCAGCAGACCGGGCACCATCGGCCAGATCGGTCGGTTCCATATCACCGACTTTGCTCCACGGCCAAAAAGTGAATCCATTTATCGCTCGCCGAGAGCGTTTCATCTATATAGAGGAGCGACAATCCGAGTATAGATTTAGCTGCTGGTAAAGAGAGTTTTACAGCGGGCAACGAATAGTTGGGTTTAGAATAAATTCGATTTGATCTATATAAGTATATATATTACTGCCGAGGACATCGTGGGAAAAATATAAAACTACTTTGGGTAGCCACATATTGGACCACCTGGATGGTAAACCGAAGGTCCTATTTGAAACGACTCGCAGCGGTCACAACTGTTGGGACGGTCGGTGGATTGGCTGGTTGTTCGGGGGAAGACGAACCCGAGGATGCCGAGCAAACGGAGGAAGAACAAACTGAGGAGCCTCCTGCCGAAATTACCTGGATTATGAATCCGGCCCAGGAGGAAATCGACATTACTGTTCAGTATCAACCGCTCTTTGACTACCTCGAAGAGAACGCGGACGTGAAAATCAACGGGCAGCCGACAGCCAGTTATTCCGGGACGGTACAGGAGCTCAGGCGGTCGGAAGGGGGGGATCGGGTGTTTGCGGACACGTCACCAGGGGCCGTGGCGCAGATTCCAGGTGAAATTGATGTCACTGGGATGCGGATTGCGTATGGCGCGGAAAAGTACTTCTCACTCATCACGACGACAGCTGACAGTGATATAGAGGAACTCGCTGACCTCGAGGGTGAAGTAATTGCTACGGCGGCACCAACCTCCGTATCAGGCACGTTATTCCCACTCTATATGCTTAGTAACGCCGGGTTAGACATCGGTAATGCCCCAGGTGGAAGCCCGGCAGACTTCGAGATACGCGCCTCGGACCATACGACGGCTCGTAAACAGATGATTGAGGACGACCGCATTGCGGCCGCTGCTACGGGTGCATTTTCGACGGCGGCACATGTACCTCAAGAACAATTCGATGCGATGTCCGAGGATTTCGTCGACATATCAGTCGAATACGACAGTGCCGGCGAACGTGAGCCGGAATTGCAGTTGCTTGCCGTTTCCGATCCGATTCCCCGGGCTCCGATCGTGAGTAATGCGGCGTGGGACGAATCGCTCAAAGGCGAACTTCGCCAACTGATGATCGACGCACCCCAAGAAGCGTTCGAACACGAGTCCCAGGAATTATTGGCCGAAGAACTCGGTGTCGATCCTGCACTCCTGGAGAAGGATGAGAGCGAACTAACCGAAGCCGAACAGGATTCGGTTGAACTGGTCGAAGATCACGGCCTCTGGTTTAGTGGGGTCGCACCCGCGAGTGTCGAAGACTACGACCCGGTGTCGAATCTTGGCCAGGAACTCGGATTGGAATGGTCTGACTTATAAATCTCGGTGAGCACATCCGAGAAAATGACCCAAATCGAGCTTGACGGGATTACGAAGACCTACGGTGAAACAGTCGCGCTTGAAGACGTATCGTTCGAGGTGCCAAGAGGAGAGTTCGTCGTGATTCTTGGCGTCTCGGGATCGGGAAAATCCACCCTTTTGCGGATACTGAGTGGCTTGACTGAGCCGAGTGCCGGTGAGGCGTTTATCGAGGGCACAAAGGTAATCGAGCCAAGGCCGGAAGTGGCGATGATTTTTCAACAACACAATATTATCGGAGATCTCTCTGCCTATTCGAATGCGCTCGCCGGGGGCGTTGACCGGAGCGGATTCTTCACGAGTGTGTTTCAACTCCAAGATCAAGAGGAAAAACTCCGGGCCCTGGACGCATTAGACACCGTCGGCTTGCTCGAAGAGGCCAAACAGAAGGCGCGATCAATGAGCGGCGGGCAACAACAGCGAGTCGGCATCGCCAGGGCACTCGTCCAGCAACCGAAGGTATTGCTAGCAGACGAACCAGTAGCTAGTCTGGATCCGGGAAGCGCACAGGACGTGATGCGATACCTTCGACAGGCCTCCGAGGACCGCAATCTTACGACCTTTTCGAGCCTCCATCAGGTTAACACGGCCCGCAAATTCGGCGAACGGTTTATCGGGCTGCGTGACGGCAAAAAGGTCTTTGACGGCTATCGGGACGAGTTGACAATCGACGACGTCGACGACATTTACGGCGATATCGATACGGAAGGAATGTTTGTCACGGATTCAGGTGAAACGACCAATGGAACCGGCACTACCACGACAACGACCTCATGATTACTGAATCGGATAACCTATGACGACTGAAAATCCCGAGGGAGAAAGTTCGGAACCCTCTAGCGATTCGGTTCGTTTCAAAACGGACAAAGAAAGCTCGTCATCTCATGACGACTCGGACCCGATACGGGATCAGTTCGATAGCATCAAGAAGATGCGACGGCGACGAGCCGTCGGCTGGCTTGCGTTAATTACCTTCATTGCATTCATCGGCTTGCAGTCAGCATCGGCGACAGGGTTGCTCAATCCGGACGCACGGATTGGAACGTTCCTCGAATCGTTGGGTCAATTTTTCCCTGTTACCTTACATTTCGGGATCATCCCCTTCCTCAATCTTGGCCAATATGCCGATTTCATCGTCCAAATGAACCTGCTGTATGATCCAGAAATCGGTGGCCTGATCTTCCAGTGGCCGCCGAGCCCTGGTGACATTTATGCGTTTTTCTTCCAGGAATTGGGCATGTTCCAGATCTTTGGAGAAGCCGGTGTTACCCTTGGGATGGGATTTCTTGGAACGTTGCTAGGGTTTCCGTTCGCCCTCATTTTCGGGACGCTGGGGTCAGAACGGGTTACTCCATTTCCCTTTAATTTCATCTTCAGGGGAACGATGTCGTTCATCAGAGCGATCCCAGCCATCATTTGGACGCTTATTTTCATTCCCTTCTTCGGACTCGGCCCAACCTCGGCAGCCATCGCTATCGCTTTCGACACGATCGGGAATCTAGGCCGACTGTTCGTCGACGAACTCGAAGAGATCGAAGACGGCCCGATCGAAGCCATGCAGACGACGGGTGCCAACAAACCACAGGTGGTCTTTTTCGGGATGTTGAGCCAAGTCAAGACATCGTTCATCGCCTGGACGCTCTATATCTTCGAAATCAACGTTCGGATTGGGGTGACAGTTGGAGTCGTCGGGGCTGGAGGTCTCGGCTACATCGTCGTCGCCCAACAGAATTTACTACGGTTCACGAACATGATGGCGACGTTGATCGCAATATTCATCCTGATCATCTCCGTGGAACTGTTCAGCCAGCGACTTCGGTCCCGGTTACGTTCCGACGAAGAGCGAATGGGCATCTGGGAACTGATTACCGGCTTCCCCGAGCGGATGGCAGAATCGGCACTGAAATAACGGGTCGATCTAAACCCATTTCTTCGCCAAATTCGGGAACGGATGTGATAGCCACCAAATAGTCGTGGCCAAAACCGTTGCTGAATAGTAGTCCGTATGCAGCACGGCACTCCTGTCGGGAACAAAAGATTCCGCTTACCGCCACTCGATCACAACAACGAATCCACAGCCTCCTCGACCGACATCACCTCCTGGTCGAGGGCGTCAAGGATGCCTTTGATCTCCTCACGTTGCGCATCGGTATCCGGCTCCTCCACCCAGAGGTCGTCCATCGATTCGCCGGCTTCCAGGGTCAACTCCTTTTTGACCCGGTAGGCCCCGTTCTCGGTGAGGATATCGGCGGGATGGAAAAACGCCCACTCTTCGCGGTCAAAGCGCACACCGATCCGGGGTTTTGCCCCGAACGACTCGGCGAAATAGCGCAGTGCTTCGACCTCCTCACTTGTGAGGTAGATCGGATCGCCGGCGCTCGCTTTGGCCTCGATGGCGTAGAAGACGGTGCCATTGCCCGCTAGAACATCCGGAAGTTCACGCTCCGTCGCACTCCCGCTGGCTGGGGCTCGCATGACGGCGAACCCAGCCGAATCAAGGGCATTGACCAGTTGGCGCTCCCGGCGGTCGCCCTTGCGGTTGGCTGACATCTATCTCGAAGCAGGTGTCGGCGGGTGAAAACCTCCGCGGATCGGTTGCGTTATTCGCTCTGGATCCGCGGTGCGAGCATGTAGGTCACATTGCCCAAGCCCTCCGCGATATCGAAGTGCAGTTTGACCGGGAACTCCTCGCCGAGTTCCACCTCGACCTCCCCGTCGGCCGGGATGGCCTTGTTCATGTCCTTGAGGTAGTCCAGGGAGAACAACGAATGTGCGTCCCCGAGTTCGAGTTGGATCAGATCCGGCGCTTCCAGTTCGAGGTGGACGTCGTCGGTGTCACCTTCGGCGTCGACGTAGAAGTGCTCGGCCTCCAGATCGACCCCGAGGGCGATGTGATCCGAGACCATGTCCGCCGCTCGGACGGCCCGGTCGATGTCCCGACCTTCGATGATGATACGGGCTGGGAGGTCGAGATCGGGGAGGTCCGGTTCCTGGCGGATCGAATCTGGATCGATGAGCGCGAGGGTGTACTCCAATCCGTCGATATGGATGTGGAGTTTCCGAGTTTCCTCGTCGAGCTCAAGCTGGATGAGTTGACCGGCATCGGCCATGCCGGCGATATCCTCCAGTCGGGAGAGGTCCACGCCGATAATACCGCCGTCGGCTTCGTACGACTCGAATGCTGCAGATTCGAGGTCCAGGTCTACCATGCCCACGTTAGCCGGGTCGACCGCTCGGATCTCTAACCCCGCTTCCGTGAGGTGGATCTTGCATTCGTCCACCAGCACGCTCACGGAATCGAGTGTGGTCCGGAGCGTTTCGGCGCTGACGATGGCCGTAAACATCTTGTTCTGGGATTAGACACAATCCCTTAAAAAGTCACCCGTTCGCACCGGCCCCGAACCGGTCGATCCACGGGGCAGCGCCCATCGTCAGCCACTTCTCGCCGGCTCCCGTACACCATTCAATGACTGGGAAAGACGAGTACTACAACAAGGCCAAACAACAGGGCTATCGGTCGCGATCCGCGTACAAACTCAAACAGATCGACGACCAGATGGGGCTGTTCGATCCGGGCGATACGGTCCTCGATCTGGGCGCGGCCCCAGGTGGGTGGCTCCAGGTCGCCGCCGAAACCGTCGGCGAGGCTGGCCGAGTTATCGGCGTCGACTTCCAGCGCATCGAAACCATCGAACCAGGCGACGTGGAGACGCTCCGTGGGGACATGACCGAAGACAAGACCCAAGAACGAATCGCCGATCTCGCGCCGGACGTGGTCGATGTTGTCATCTCCGACATGGCCCCGAACATGACCGGGGAGTACAGCCTGGATCAGGCCCGGTCGCTCCACCTGGCCCGAACCGCGTTTGAAGTGGCCCAAGAATTCCTCGAATCGGGCGGCAATTTCGTTGCTAAAGTCTTCGAAGGACGAGACCTGGATGATTTCGTCGAGGACGTCGAAGACGAGTTCGACAAGGTGAGCATTCTCAGACCGGACGCCTCACGTGACTCCTCCTCGGAAATCTTCGTCGTTGGGATCGGTCGACTCACGGCCCCCGTCTCGGAAGGCGAGACGGTCGAGGTGTCGATCGAAGCGACCGGCGAAGACGGCGACGGGATCGCCTATGTCGAGGGCTACACGATTTTCGTTCCGGACACGAGAATCGGCGACGAGGTGACAATCGAAATTGGAGACGTCAAACCACGATACGGTTTCGGCAAGCGGATCGACGATTAATCCGCAGCCGGGACGGCCTGTGCGGGTTCCTGTCGACGGATGAATCCGACGACGAGATAGATAAACGGCGTGTCGATGAGCGCGATGGCGAGTTTGAGGAGATACTGTCCCACCAGGAGCGAGGCGACCACCGCAAGCGGAAGCGGGTCACCCGTACCCAAAGCCAGCGGCACCAGATAAAAGCCCAGGCCGACGAAAATCGCCGTGTCCAGGAGTTGACTGGTCGCCGTCGAACCGATGTTGCGAAGCCAGAGATGGGCCCCGCCAGTCAGGTCCCGCAAGTAGTGAAAAACCAGTACGTCCCAATTCTGGCTCACAAGGTAGGCCGCCAGACTCGCAATCACGATGTTCGTACTCGAGCCCAGGACAGTGGCAAAGGTATCCGGCGCGACCGTCGAGGAACTCGCGGCCGGTGCCAGGATGGTACTCCAGACCAGTGCCAGCATGACGAAGTTGAGGCCGAACGCCACGTTCACCAGTACCTGAGCCGCCCGTCGCCCATAGATCTCCGCGTAGATGTCCGAGGCGAAGAAAGTCAGAGCATAAGCCAGCGCCGCCCCTGGGAGCGCAAGCGTCTCACCGGCGACCGGAATCGAGACTGGCAGGTCAAAGGCCAGCACTTTCGAGGCGGTGAGTTGGGCCGTGATCAATGCGGTGACGAACAGACCGACCAACGCCACCTGCGCGATGGGAGTTTCCTGGCGGGTCATTCGTCCGTCATTCCCTCATCCGGGTCGAGACGGTCGTGTCTGGCGTCGATCTCGTCGAGCAGATCCAACGTTTTTCGCACCGACGCCCGGATCGCGTCGCTCCGATTGACGAATTTCCCGTCCTCCCCGACGTGTTCGTCGAGATCTGCGAGGAGTTCGCCCGGTATTTCGACACTGATTTTGGGCATCAACAATCCCACCCGGCCGGGATCGGGGCCGATATTTCGATATATGCTGCCATAGTATTCCTAGAAGGATATTTGAGGAGTACTGGAAGAGTATTACGGTCTGACTACCGGACCGATCGACACAGTCAGGCCGGCTCAGCCGCCTTCGGCTTCTTCCCCCGTCGTCCGCCGAGTGTCACAAGCCAGAGCCCGCCCAGGCCGACGAGATAGGCCAACGAGGTGGGGATTGCGATCAGGAACATCGTCCAGATGCTGCTGGACGAGAAGAACGTAGCGAAGACGAAGATGACGAGGACCACCGGACGCCAGCTCTTGCGCATCCGCTCGTAGCTCACGATCCCGCCACGATGGAACAACCACATGGTGATCGGAATATCCGCGAGCAAGCCCACCCCGGCAGTCGTGAAAAAGACCATCCAGAAGAAGTTGTTCACCCGATAGCTCACGACCATTCCGGCCCGGATGCCGTCCTCGACGAGGTAGGAAATGATCGGGGGGGCGACGTACAGATACCCAACGATGCTCCCGACGAGGACACCGATGATGATCGAGAGCCCCCAGAAGGAGACTGCCCGCCGTTTTCCGGTTATGAACCCACGGTGTTCCAGGGCCGGC
>JAGXLJ010000281.1 GCA_018334775.1 Halodesulfurarchaeum sp. | reverse complement strand
AACCGGAAGGTCGAGACCGCCAAGGCCGAGGAGGAGTGGGACTACCGGGAGTTCGGCGACCCCGACGCGAACACGCTCATCCTCTCCTGGGGATCCAACGAGGGGGCGATCTGCGAAGGCATGGACATTCTGGCCCAGGAGGGCATCGACGTCCGGTTCGTCTCCGTGCCCTACCTCTTCCCCAGGCCGGACCTGACCCCGTTGGTCGAGGACGCGGAGACGACCATCGTCGTCGAGTGCAACGCCGACGGCCAGTTCGCCGACGTCGTCGAACACGATGTTCTCGAACGCGTCGAGCGCATCAACAAGTACACCGGCGTCCGCTTCAAGGCCGACGAGATAGCCGAGGAGGTCGCGGCCATCGCCGAACCGAGTGGTGGACCAGAGGAGGAGGTCGAAGCATGAGTTCCGAGGTCAGATTCACCGACTTCAAGTCCGACAAGCAACCGACCTGGTGTCCAGGCTGTGGCGACTTCGGCACCATGAACGGGATGATGAAGGCCCTGGCGGAGACGGGCACCACGCCAGACGAGACCTTCATCGTCGCCGGCATCGGGTGTTCGGGGAAGATTGGCACGTACATGCACAGCTACGCGCTCCACGGCGTCCACGGCCGCGCGCTCCCGGTCGGCACCGGCGTGAAGCTCGCCAACCCCGACCTCGAGGTCATGGTCGCCGGGGGCGACGGCGACGGCTACTCGATCGGCGCGGGCCACTTCGTCCACGCGGTCCGACGGAACGTCGACATGTCCTACATCGTCATGGACAACCGCATCTACGGGCTCACGAAGGGCCAGGCATCGCCGACCTCGCGCGAGGACTTCGAGACGTCGACGAGCCCCGAGGGCACGAAGATGGCGCCAGTCAACCCCCTCGCACTGGCCTTCTCCGCAGGGGCGACGTTCATCGGCCAGTCCTTCTCCTCGGACAGCCAGCGCCACACCGAGATCGTCAAGCGGGCCATCGAGCACGACGGCTTCGGCTTAGTCAACGTCTACTCCCCCTGCGTGACGTTTAACGACGTGGACACCTACGATTACTTCCGGGACACGCTGGTCGACCTCGGCGAGACCGACTACGACCCGACCGACCGGGAGGCTGCCAAGGAGAAGATCCTCGAGGGCGAGAAGGAGTACGCGGGCGTCATCTACCAGGACGAGAACAGCGTCTCCTACGGCAAGCGCCACGGCATCGACGAGGTCATGAACGAGATTCCCGGGGGCGCGCCCGAGGGCGCGACGGACCTGGTGCGGGAGTTCTACTGAACGCGGAGAGTCTTCGATTCGTCCCTACCGATTGGAGCGGCGCTCAGCCGGCTGCACTCGCGGGGTCCGTCTGGCCCGCGTCGACGGGTTCGAGCCGTTCCGCCATACTCTCCAGGCGCTCCCGCAACTGTTCGGTCGTCGCCTCCAGGTCGGCGATGCGGTCGGGCTGCGCTGCGATTCCTCCTCCTTCCGGGCGAGTGTCCGGGGCCCCTCCGCCTCGGCGCATCGGTATGGTCGCTTCCGGGGTCCACTCGCCGCTTCGATACCCGAGGAGAGAACGCTGGCAACCCAACTGTCGCAAGCGGAGTTCGTCACCCCAACACGTGACAAAACCTTTCATCGGCCCTCTCGAGTGTCGAGACATGGTACCGAGCCGATTCACCCACACCAGCATACTCGCCGAGGACCTCGACGAATCGGTCGCCTTCTACGAGGACGTCTTCGGCATGGAACGGGTCCCGTCGCCGAAATTTTCCGTCCCCGTCGAGTGGCTCCGCTGTGGCGACCTGACCCTCCACCTGTTCGAGCGTGACATCGAAGTCGCCGATTACTACCATTTCGGATTGCACGTCGACGACTTCGAGAGCGTCTATCGGTCGGTGATCGACCGCGGCCGTGCCGCCGAGTTCGATCCAGACACCGGGGAGCCGGTCGTCTACGAACTGCCCGAGGGAGCAGTCCAGTTCTACATCGAAGACTCCGCGGGCAACCGCGTGGAGGTCAACTATCCCGACATCGACGACCTCGACCGATCCCTCGTCACGAACGTTGTCAAACGGTCCGAGCAGCGCGCCCAAACCGGTGCGGCCTCGGCGGCGAGACTCTACTTCGAGAATACGCTTCCATAACACAGCGGCGGTGTGACGGTGGAGGTCGACAGATACCTGGACAGTTCGGCGCCAGGATCGCCGACAAAAGTCGCTGAACCCGATATTCGCGCATTGGCCGACTACCGCCTCGGCTTCCAGTCTCGCCAGAGAAAGCTCGGGCCTGGAATTGTCCCGTCGAACCGTAGCGGTCCATACCCGCGGCTGGATTCACCAGGTGGTGTCTGCCAGCATCGGCATCGCTGGTGGCTAGGAGTGGGGATTCGGGCCCCCTGGCGAACGGGTCCTGTGTACTGCCACGTCAGAAATCCGGTCTTCGTTCGTCCGGGTCGCTAAACTCGACAATCAGGACCGTGACGCTGACGATGGCAACCGCGAGAAACGAGCCGCCGACGAGATAATTTAGGATTGGCTTCGGGAACGGCCCGAGCACAATGACGGCGAGGCCCACAACGAGACCCAGACCGGTAAGACCGTAGGGGAGACTGCGTTCCATGGTCAGGCTCCCCGTCGCTGGGAACACATGGGAGATCTCGGACCCCGCTGGTGAAAAAAGTGACCGCACGGGCCTGGCAACCGACCGATTGGACAGACTCGAAGAAACATCCCAGGAGGCGGTAGCAGCAGATTCGGAGGAAGGTTGGCCCCCTGGCCCCCTACACCCCTGGGTTTCAGACCAATCGATTCGGCCCTTCGAACCCTCACTCGACCACGAACCCACGGAAACTTCGGTCGGCTCGATAGTTGGCGGTGCCGGTGGCTCGCAGCCGACCTCAAC
>JAGXLJ010000280.1 GCA_018334775.1 Halodesulfurarchaeum sp. | reverse complement strand
GATGCCGAGATGTATTCCCCGACTGCGCCAACGGCCTCGAAATCGAGGGGTGAGGGCGGCAGGATATAGAGGAGTCGGTCACCCTTGTAGTAGGGGTCGCCGGGTGACCAAAACACGTCGCCGTCGTAGCGAGCGCGGAGAACCGATCCGTCCCACGCGATCTTGGCACGGCCATTATTGTCGGTCGTAACCGTCGATGTCGTTCCGTCACCTTGGGTGACAGTGATTTCCTTATTTTTGATGGAGTTGCCGTCAGTGTCCGTGAGAACGAGGACGCCATCGTGATCCGCGCCGGTAGACGAGACATTAACCTCTGTCATCTGGAGGACGGTTGACTCGTATGGTTGGCTGTAGACTTCGAGCTGGTCTTCGCCGGAGACTGTCTTCCCGTCGAGTGGAGCACCGAACGGATTCGAGGCGTCGACGGTGACAGTCTCACCTGTGTCGAGATCACTCGATCTGACGTCGATGACGTGGTGTGTGTAGAGGTCGGTCGGCTGATCGTTATCGGGATCGTTGACGTTGGCAGGAAGTGGTGCTCCCGGGAGCGTCGTCGAAACTTGGCTATCGACGGTCTTCGTGTATCCCCATACCTGGTTGTCTTCACCCTTCTGTGGGAAAGCGGCGGTGACGTTGGCGACGCCTGTCTCGTAGCGGTAGATGGCAGGCCAGCGGTCGTTGTGGGTGTGCGTCGCGTTGTGGGAGGTTGACCCGCCTCCGGTGAGGACTTCTACTTCGTCGTTGCGAGAGATACCGTAGAACCGCCACGGAGAGGTGAGGTGGATGGTTTTGTTGTCGATATTGACACTGATTCTTCTCCAGGGGTCGCTCGGGAAGTCTTGATTGCCCTTCCACCTCACGGCGAGGCGGTCGTGACCAGCGCCGTCGATGTGAGCGACATCGATCTCGAGATTCGGGGAATCCCAGTCCGTGATGGTGACGGGGACGCTGTATTTCGTCGTGTGAGTGTTCGTGCTCACACTCGTTCGCGACCATTCACTGCATTTCGAGCTGGTGACACCCCACCGAGTTTCGACTTCGCTGGTGACTTCGAGGGTTGCCGTCAGGGTGTAGTCCCCTCGAGGATATTCGAGATTCTCAGTACCTCACAAAGCTCGTTAGTTGAAGGAGTCCGCTTGCTGAGTTGTGCCTAAACAACCAGACCAAGCGGACGATGAAATCCACGAAGACCAGCTCCTTAACTTTCTCGTCAACACGCTCACCGGTGCGTTCGGGCTGAGCCTCGGTGAGAACGCCGATCTCGACCTCGAAGACATCTACGAGGTCCTCGTCGGCGCAACCGCCGACGGGACCTCGATCTCAACGCTCTGCGAGCGAGGAAACGACGCCCCACCAGGCACGGACGTCCTCTATCACCTGCGCACCAAGCTTGACCTCGACACCATCAAAACGGTCGGCAACACGCTGCTCCAAGAGTATACGCTCGATGTCCTCCCCGAGCAGGTGGAGATCGTCGTGGATCTCCACCTGCGACCCTACTACGGCGATGAAGACGACACAGACGGGCTCTACTACAGCGAGGCCAAACGAGGCACCACTGCCTTCCATGCTTACGCCACGCTCTACGCCCGCGTGCGCAACAAACGATACACGCTGGCGGTGCGCCGTCTCACCGACGGCGACACCCCCAGCAGTATCCTCGCGGAGTTTCTCGGCCTCCTCGATCGCTTCGAGTTCGACGTCAAAGCCGTCTACGTCGACAGCGAATTCTACGACGGGAAGTGTCTCACGCTGATGCAGGCACACAACCAGGCGTACGTCATGCCGATCATCGCGTGGGGAAGCGAGATCCAGCGAGAACTCTCCGAAGGGTGGAGCCGGGAGATCGAACACGACCTCACCACGGAATTCGACGGTCACGAGTGGACCGTCGAATTCCCGGTCATGATCGACTGTTCCTACCAGATGGGCCGATACGATGAGCACGGCGTGGCGCGTCACGGCTACGCCGTCGACGCGCCGTTTATCGAGACACCGCGCCAGGCTCGCCGCCACTACAGCAAGCGCTTCGGTATCGAAGCAACGTACCGGCTGTCAGAGTCGTCGCTCATCTCCACGACCACCAAAGATCCGGCTCGACGGTTCCTGTTCGTCGTGATCAGCCTGCTCGCACAGAATGTCTGGCGATACCTTCATTGGGAGTACGTGGCGACGCCCCGCCGAGGCGGGCGTCGCCTCTGGTGGTGGCCCTTCGAGGAGTTCATCCGGATGGTTACCCGCGCAGCGTGGAACGCTCTCTCAGTTCGGCGGAGGATTCCCGCCAATCGCCCACCTGACGACCGCTTCGAGCGGTAACTTCCGATCGGGGCAGTTCTCTCGTGAGTGGCAACACCGTCGCAGTCGGCGGCGATCTGCCGCCGATGCGACGGGATATCGACTCTGGCCTCGGTATCATCCCGGTTACCGTCTTCTGTGTCTGTGATCGCTACGACCATCCACGCTCAGATGCCCTTCTGTCGAGGAGAGTTGTGAGGTACTGAGGATAACGTTCGTGGAATCAGTAATCTCTCACCTCGTGAGCTGGCGGTATACGCTCGCTGACGGAGCAATAGCGTCTCATTTGAGATATATGGTCCACAAAGGGCACTGTCCAGTCGAGAACCTCCTGGGCGGGCGTTCGGCCGTCGAGGGCCTGACTCGGTGGGTCGTGGTTGTAGTGGTGTCCGATACGGTCGTGCGTACCCGTTCTCAGTGATCCTCGGAAACAACGGCGTTTCGAGACCGACGAGGCGGATCTCTGCTCCACGAGGCGGAACGGAACTACGCGCGACCGCATGAATCATTGGAGCCGGCGGCGAGCGCTCTTGGGACTGGCCCGCCAGAAGGAGTGGAAGCGGTCGATCCGCATC
>JAGXLJ010000279.1 GCA_018334775.1 Halodesulfurarchaeum sp. | reverse complement strand
TGAAAATATCGTGTTCGAGGCCCGATTCGACGTAGACGACGTCGCCGGCTTCCACCGGGTAGGTCTCGTCCCCGACCCTGGCCATCCCGGACCCGGAAATGATGTAGTAAATCTCGTCGCCGGTGTGGGGATTTTTCGGCTCGGAGGTCCCGGTGGCGTATCGGGCCACCTCGACCGTCATTGCCTCCTCGTCCAATACCTCGTAATGCTGGCGGTCAGTGGCATCCTCGAACTGCGCGAATAGATCGGTGGTGGAGATGCGTGTCATCTGTTGTCAAACCATGGTAGTGTTCATGCTCGGGGATATTAACGGTTGAGTAACCCGGGTGCGATACCCGCATCGTAAACCGTCACTATCAGGGGGTGGGCTGGGACCGGATATCACGTGCCAAATACACGGCGCGTTTCAGTCACGAAACAGCCAGTCATGGTATCGAGACACGAGACGGGGGTTGGATGTCGTCGGTATTTCACCGAGTGACCCCTGCTCAACCGACCGAGTCACTATCATCCACCAGCGATGAGACGATGAGTCGCTTGATTCCACGTCGAAGCAGCCCACTGGCTGCAGGTGGAGAGATATCCAGATCAGCGGCGACCTCACTGAGCGTCGCGTTTCTGGGTTCCTCGAAATACCCCGTTTCGAGCGCGACGCGGAGCGCGTTCCGTTGACTATCGGTCAGTCCATCGTCCGTTTTCTCCAAACTCGCGTATTCGTTCACGCGCAGCAGATCGATATCGATGGCATGCTGTCCGGCATAGTCCCAGAGCTGAACCAGCTCCGTTCTCTCGGGAATCCAGACAGTGAGGATCCAAGCGCTCCCCTCGTTCTCCATGTCGAGGATGACACCGTTCGCGGCCGAAATGATCGGTGAGAGGACCTTCGCCTCGGGTGTATACTCGAAGCTGTAGATCGCTCGCTCCTCGTTGGTTTCGGTGACCCGTTCGAATTCCCCTATCGTCGGATCATTCCGCAATCCGTCTTCGAACCGGGCGAAATCGTCCGACTCGATGTGATAGAAGAATTTCCCCGACGTGGGGTCAGTTCCCGCCTCCGAGACCGACGCGACTTTCGCGCTTCGGTCGTGAGCGACTGTCTGCGTGAGCACTATGTCGGGATGCTCGACCTGGACGACCGCTGTGATATCGCTCATGTGCTATGTGGGAGTCGTGATATAGTGTCGAATTCTACGATGGGAATTCTCGGGATACCCGGTGAAAACCGACCGTGCACTGGGACGTGGTTTCGTCGCGGTGGCACTATGGGAATCTAGCTGAGGGTGTCGGGTATGGTTTTTGCATGCGAAGATCCGATTCAATTGGATGGATTTGGACCCAGAGCGATTTAGCCTTTGTCTCTGGCACGGTTCCGCGAGCGGTTACTGCATGTGGCTGTTTTGGCTTCGCTGGCACGACTACTCAAGGAATGCTCGATCTTGCTTTAGCTCAACGCTTTGTTCCGGTGGCGCTCCAGAAATCCCCACCGTTCCGGAGGACTCCTCAGCTGCAGGGACTTTAATCGCCCGTATTCTGCCTGTCGTGAATCTTGGCCTGTTCGCGAGCGCTGGGATTGACTGATTCTTTGAACGGAACCGTCGCCAGCGTCGCATACACGGGTTCCCCTGGCTCCTCGGCGTACTCATCCGGGAGGTGTGCGGCAAACTCGACGTCGAGATCGGCGTCATATATCTCGTCATTGAGCGGCACGTCTGTCGCGGCCTGCAGCGTTTCGGCTGGGACGTATCCGAGGCCGATATTGGTCTCGAGTTCCGGGTTCCACCACGCCGAGGTCAGGTACCCACATTCCTCGCCGGTCTCCGGGTCCGAGATGAGCCAGAAGTCCGGCGCCCACTCCCGAATCGGTTCGCCTGCGATTTTCAGGCCGACCAGCTTGTGCGTGAACGGGAATTCGCCGTTTTCGACGGCTTCCTTCTGCCGTTGGAGTTCGGCTTTCCCGACGTAGTCCGCGTCCTTGTCCTCGGGAACCTGATAGCCGAGATTGACCTGGAACGGCGAGGTCTCGTGGTCCATGTCCTGGCCCAGCGACAGGATTCCGGCAGCAACCCGTCGGTGATGGGAGACAGCGGTCACCCCGCCGCCGTGGGCTTTGACCGTTTCGAGAACCGGGTCCCACACGGCCTCGGCGTTCTCCGTCGCATCGCGGACGAATATTTCGAACCCTAACTCTCCGGAAAAGCCCGTCTGGCTCAACAGGACCGGGACCCCGTTGATCGTCGATTCCAGCAATCCGTAGTAGGGAATGTCTTCGACCACGTCACCGAAGAGGGCTTCTATCACGTCGATAGATTTCGGGCCCTGAACCTGCATCGGCGAGACGTCGATCTCGTCGATGTCGACCTCGTAGTCCGAGTCGACGGCAACGCCCTGCAACCACAGCAGCAGGTCGGAGTCGGCGACCGAGAACCAGAACTCGTCGTCCTCGGGGCGCAACAGGACGAAGTCGTTGAGGATGCCACCGTCCTGGTTGCAGCAGATGGCGTACTTGCCACGGTTCGTCTCGATGTCGGTCGCGTCCCGCGTGATGACGTAGTTGACGAACGCCTCGGCGTCAGGTCCTTTGACACGAATCTGGCGCTCGACGGCGACGTCGAACAGCGCGACGTCGTTGACCAGCATTTCGTACTCGGCTTCCAGTCCGCCGTCTTCGGGATCGATGTACGCACGCGGGTGGTACATGTGGTTGTAGGTGGTCGCCTGCCAGGCCCCCTCCTCGATGGAGCGGTGCCAGAACGGCGACTGCCGGACGCGGGTGGAGACGAGGAGGTCCAGGTCCGCGCCGCCCGTTTGGCGGAGATTTCTGGGAATGGTGCGATCCGACTGGTCGATACTGGGGTGGTTGGGGTGGGTGTTCGACATTGAAAATCTACTCCGAATGGGTCTTCAGCCGGCTGAAGAGCGTTGCCA
>JAGXLJ010000278.1 GCA_018334775.1 Halodesulfurarchaeum sp. | reverse complement strand
GGCGTGTGCCGAAGCTCGCAATCGCGACGACTACACCTTCTAGTCGTCGAGGATGTGGCGCGGTTCCGTACGTACTGCTTTCCGACTAGGCGGCTCGGACGGGCAGAGTGCCCCTGTTCTCTCGGGTTCCCCAGCTCCTCGCAGCGTGAGTTTTGGCCCCCAAAGGGGGTTGAGGGAAGTCAGAGAGGGGCGCAGCGATGACTGCGTTCATTCTCGTCCAAGATCCGGGGTTCAACCTCGGGGCGAATCAGTCCATACGGCGGCGGTCGGGGTGTCCCAATCGTCGCTTTCCGGTTATCCCGCTTGCGTCTCCCGTGAGTATTAGCCCCCAAAGGGGGTTGAGGGAGAGCGGGTGGGGCGGGGCGCGACGGTCGAGTGCCCAGTCCCGAAGCCGTTTCTCAGAAATCCCCTCAGAGAGTGACAAACATGTGTGCAAACATTACCACTGACGTAGCACAGCGCGCGGAAGACATCAGCGGCGAGTTCGGCGAGATGGGCGTGGAGATCCCCGTTTCGAGCGTTGAGGAGCGGATTGAGGCCATGCAGGAGTTCTCCGTTCCGATCGAGACGGCGGTCGAGACGACAGTTCGTAACGTCATCAACGACCACGACCTCGAATCCAGCGACCTCTCGGACGGGGTCAAGGCGGTTGCCGGCTTCGTCGGTAACGGTAACAGCAGTTCCCGGGGCTTCGACCGGATAGCCCTCGAGGATATCTCCAGCCTCGGCGACGAAGAATGGGTGGACGTCCGGGCGCAGATCGTCGACCTCTGGGAGCCGCACTCCGATTCCATGCGGCAGGTCGGCCTCATCGCCGACGAAACGGCCCAAATGAAGTTCGTTGTCTGGGCGAAGAACACCGACTCGCTCCCGACCCTCGAGGAGGGCGTCACCTACGACATCACCTCGGCGGTCACGAACGAGTACGAGGGCAAGTACTCCATCTCGCTCAACAAGGCGAGCAGCGTCACGGAGTCCGAGGAAGCCGTCGAACCCACGGACGGGTCGATTCGCGCCACTGGGACGCTCGTCGGCCTCGATGAGGGTTCGGGCCTCATCAAGCGCTGCCCCAGCGAGGACTGCACGCGCGTCCTCCAGAACGGTCGCTGCTCCGAACACGGTGACGTCGATGGCGTGTTCGATCTTCGCCTGAAGGCCATCCTTGACGACGGCAACCGTGCTGTCCGCACGCTGTTCAACGCTGAGATGACTGAGGCAGTCTCCGGAGTGAGTCTCGATGACGCCATGGAGATGGCTTCCGAGGCCCTCGATCCCAGCGTCGTCGAAACGGAGCTCCGTGAGTTGCTCATCGGCAGGACGTACGATATCCGGGGCCCGGTCATCGGCGAGTACTTCCTCGTCGACGAGATCGAGGAGATCTCCTACTCGGGAGAGAATGCCGGCCTCAGTAACGCAGCCCTCGCAGACGCCGCCACGCAGCGCCAACCCGCCAAGCGCGTGTTCGCTGAAGAGCTGAACATGGCGACCCACTCGTTCACCCGCCCAGAGGACGAGGGCGACGATCGTGCGCCAAAGTTCACGCTACTCCCCTCGGGTGAGGCGGTCAACCGCGTGCTCGTGGTCGGTGCTCTCATCGAAACCTCGGATGTCGGCGATGACTCCGAGTTCTGGAAGGGGCGCGTCATGGCAGGTGGTGAAGTTGTGAACATCTACGCGGGGCAGTACCAGCAGGAGCCGATGGCTGTGCTCCGCTCGACCGAGACCCCGTCGTTCGTCGCAGTGGTCGGCAAGGTCCACCAGTACGAGACGGACGCCGGCGTGAACGTCTCCATCCAGCCCGAGCACATCTCGACGGTGGGCGGGGAGATTCGCGACTCGTGGATGGCTGAAACCATCAACGCGACCCGGGCGCGACTAGGCGCGCTTGAGAGCGGTGAATCGGATGCAGCTGACGCCGTTCTCAGCGTCTACAACAGTGATATCTCGGCCATCGAAGCGGCAGTCCAGGCGGCAGCCGAGGACCTCGCGCCTGCCGGCAGCGACATCGAGTCGGAGCCAGCTCCCGCCCAGTAAGGGCGGCGCGGGATACTCCCGTCCGGCTAAGGTGAACGTCGCCCTCCGGCACGGCGTCACTGTACATCGAAAATCTGTCGAGTGCCCCCGGCACGACTGCTGTTTCGCTGGTCTCAATGGGTATGCTGTTACATCGACTCTTAACCCTTGACTAACTTCTACCCATTTTTGATTCCCTCTGGCGCTTCTTTCCTCCAGTTTTTGCCCCCTGAAGGAGGGCAAGGGGGCGATTCGACCATCGATTAGTGCTCGCCTCATCGATGAGGTCGGCTTATCACTGCCTTCGTCGAAGATCGCGGGCCTCACGACGATCAATCGCTAGCCCTCACCGGCCGTTCGACTCTGCTTCCATCGGTTTCATTCCCGGAGTCTTGGCACGATTCCTGCCCGTGCCCACTCATAACAACACTGGAAAGCAATCTGGCAACGCCACCGAACTCATCGCAGAGTCCCCGTCGAGAGTCACAGCTGACCCGACCATACGCTTGAGAGCGTGGTCCTTGGACGTCGGCCAGTATTGCCAATCTCACGTCTGACGACGCACCTGGCTCTCGCATCGTCACTTTCTGTGCCCATTCGACCATCCGCCAGCAGTTTCAGACGGATGTCAGTTCCGGCGCTCCGTTCTTGTCCTACGCAACAACAAACGGCATCTGCGTTCAGACTGTAACGTAGGATTTGAGCATTTCATACGACTCCATCTCAGTCTGGAGATACCGTCGACGTCACCAATTGCTGTCAGAGCACCCGCTGCACATCGTGAAATGTGGCGGCTACAGTCAACTGCCCCACCTTACTTCGCTTACCCTGACGGGTTCGCTCGTGGAGGGTAGGGCTTGTCCGTGAACTCGGCGTCAAACCCTTCCGGGTGGGCGGTAAATCCGCCACTCGGCCTTCCC
>JAGXLJ010000277.1 GCA_018334775.1 Halodesulfurarchaeum sp. | reverse complement strand
ACCGACAGACTCGATGAAAGGCTCGATTACGGCCCGACCAGTCTCGCCACCAGTCAACGCTTCCTCCATCCAATCATCCATCTCGGCGGCCTCGACGCGTGGAAGGTAGGGTGGATTGAACAACACGACATCAAAAACCGTGTCACGAAACGGGCGAACCAGGTCAGCCTGGACCGACTCGACGCCACGCTCTTGGGCTCGACGACAGGCATGTGGATTAATATCAGAGCCGATGACAATTGGGTCGGTTTCCGAGAGAAGTTCGCTCGCCACGTAACCCGACCCAGTCCCAACTTCGAGCACTCGGTCCGAGTCCCTGATTTCGGAGGCCGTCGCCTCGAGCAGGAGTCGTGAATCCTCGGCCGGTTCGTACACCTCGGTCTCGAGTCCACGACGGTCGGCCAACTCACCCATCGATCTCGGCGGCTGTAACCGCAATTTCAGCGAATTCGGACGGAGTGAGCGCGTCCGGACGTTTCGCCGGAATGGCGTCTGGAAGCACGTCGATGAGCACGTCCGGTTCCTCGATCCCCGAGATATGGACCGTGTTACGAATCGCGTTTCGCACCGTCTTCCGCCGCTGGGTGAACAGGGCCTTCACGAGTTCGAGAAAGGCCTCGTCGTCTGGAACTTCGTACGCTGGCTCCCGTGGCGTGAGCAGTACCAATGCGCTGTCGACTGCCGGTTGGGGTTCGAACGCCTCCGGTGGCACGGGTTCGACGATCTCCACGCCCGCGTAATGCTGGGCCCCGACTGACAACCGACCGTATTCACTCGTCCCTGGCTGGGCGGCCAATCTGTCAGCCACCTCCGCCTGAAACATCAAGAGGGCTGGTTGCTGCTGGCGAAGGAGTCGAAATGTGACCTCCGTCGAAATGCCATACGGTAGGTTCGATATGCAGATCGAATAGTCGGGGAACGGCTCCTCGAGGGCATCTCCCTCCGTGACGGTTAGCGCTCCGCGGTCGATTGCCCCGTAAAACTCCTGGGTCAAAAACGCGACGAGACCCGAGTCCCGCTCGATGGCTGTCACGTGGTCCGCAACTGACAGCAATCGGTCGGTTAAGGCACCGGCTCCTGGCCCGATTTCGAGGACGTGCTCGATGTCAAAATCAGATGCGTACTCCGGAATCCGGTCCAGGACGCGGTCGTCGACGAGAAAGTGCTGGTCGCGGTCGGCGTCACCACGGCCAGCAGCCGTCGCCAACCGGTCCGGATCGCGAGGGGTCATTGACGGAACTTGCCCACCGAGGAGTTTACCCCTTACGAGGTAGCGAAAATATCGTACTTCAGATCCTCGTCGCCTTTGACCTCGGCGCTAATGCGGTCCACGACGATCGACTCCGGATCGTGTAACCCGGACACGCGCTCTTCGAGTTCGTCAAACGAATCGAACGGGCCCCGTTTTCGCTGATCGAGAATGTTGTCTCGCAGTTTGTCACCGATTCCGGGTAGGAGGTTGAGTTGGTGGAGACGGAGACTCACCGGTTGGGCCTCGTTGAAGAAGTCCACGAATTGGGACTCCTGGGCCTCGACGATCTCCTCGATGACGTATTCGAGTTCCGACTGAGCCCCGTCCGAGAGGGCCTCGTATTCGATCTGTCGGCCTCGCTCTATCCCCGGTTCGAAATCCGGTCGAATCTTGATCTGATCACCGATGGAGATGTCGGCGTCGTCAGCAATGGTCAGCTCGTACAGCGAAAAGTGGTCGTTTCCGGCCGCGTAAATCACCGGCGACCGTCGGTATTGTGGCTCGTCCGCATCACTGCGTCCGTGTGGAAGCACATCCAGGACGACCCCGTACGTGTCTTCCGACTCGCCGGTGTCCTCGGTCATAACACCGCCTACGTGAAGCGCTCACTTAAACGGTGGTCCCATTCAAGCACAAAACCTGCAAACCGACCCATGTCCCCGGCCGATCAAGCGTATTTCGAGACGATGTCGAGGATCTCGTCAAGTTCCTCACCATCAAGCGCATAGCGCTCCTGGGCGAAGACGGCCCGGAGTTCCGTCCGTGACCTGGGGAGAAGATTGGCGATCTTGTACGCAACGGGTTCATCAACGTTCTCGAGAGCTTCGAGTTCGTCGACCAGTTCCAGGGATTCCTCAACGTCGAGGACTGCAAAGCGGTTGACGTGGTCGATCGCGCGGGCGAGTTCGTAGCGGAGTTCGCGGTCCTCTTCGGCCGCCCGTTCGGTCTCAACACCAGCGAGGAGTTCCTTGGCTTCCGGAACGGTGAGAAGTTCCTCGTCGAGGGTCTCCTTGAACAGGCTCATGTCAGTCCTGCTGTTCGTGGAGGTGGGCTGGGCCGGCGAGCAGGGTCTTGTCCTTGCCCCCGTCGTTGATCTGGACCTTGTACGCCGTCCCCTGCATACCGGTAACTTCGCCCGTGTGACCGTTGAAGCGGGCATGGAAACGGCCGTCGGGAATGCTCGGATCGATGTGGAGGTGAACACTCTCGCCGATGTCGAATTCCTCGACCGATCGTTGGGGTGGAGAGGTGCCTCGGTCCCGTGGATCATTGGAGAGTTTCTTGCGTGTGCCTTCGAGGGGTCCGTTGGATGACGGCATAGTAGTATTACTGAGTACAGCGGTGACAGTTAAAAAACGCACGTTCCGCCGAAGCCCAAATCCCGGTCATTCTGACCCCCTTGTGACCGTAAACAGTTCGCTTCCGTCCGGGACGGAGAACACTCCCATGCGAGCACCTGCATCGAGCCACGCATGTCCGTACGAGAAGGCGGCAAGCGCATTGACCGGATCGTCTTCCGACCGAAAATGTCTCCCATCATTCAGATACGAACGGGCCATTTCTTCGAACTCGCTGGCAACGGTCCCAAGGGGGGAGTTCGGATCGGGGGTCGGTTCAGCCGTGTCGAGCGCAGCAGCAAGTAACGATTCGTATCGACCGGTTTTCTCCTGAAGGTCTCCTCC
>JAGXLJ010000276.1 GCA_018334775.1 Halodesulfurarchaeum sp. | reverse complement strand
GCTTCGAGCGAGCGGGCGGTCGTACCGCCGGACCTCAGTTCGGTTTGTTCCGTGCCAAACTCCCGGACCGTCTCGACGGCTTTGTCAGCGGCTTCAGTATGTGAAAGGAGGTGAAAGCCCTCTGCGACGAGGACATCCGCGGCCAGAACGTCCAGGTCGTCCTCCACAGTCGGGTCAGGTCCTTCCCAAGGCTCGTCGTGCACCAGGGCGCGAGTGAGCCGGAGGCCATCGTAAATCAACTGGACGCCGGCGGCGCGGTTCGACAAGGTCGGCTCCTCCGCGTCGCCACTCACGACCGAGGCACTCAAAAGAGCGAGCACACCGGGTATCATCGATGCCCTGAGGAGATGGGCGTTCATCGCGTGCTTGAGACGGGCCGGGGTGATGCCCCTGATCGCCTCGGTCACCGCGGTGCGCGCCTGCGCGACCTCATCCATCGTACCAGGATTAGGGTGGGGAAGGGCAAAGACCTTTGGAAAGCACCAAACTGGACCCGTGATTTCGTGGTTGTACGGAGAACAGGACAGCGTGTCACGACCGGGCCACTTGCGGCTAAAACAGTGGCTCAGGCTGGCTGGGCGGATTTCGTTTGTGCTCGCTCCGGACGACCATTTCGGCCACTCGTTCGACGACATCCCGTTCGACATCAAGCAGCCTGGCCGTCGCACCCGGGGAGAGTTCGCCATCCACATGGACAGCAAGAATCGCATCAAGCGTGTCGTAGTCGATCCCCAGTTCATCCTCGTCGGTTTGCCCGGCCCAGAGCCCCGCCGTCGGGGTTTTCGTTACCAGCTCCTCGATGACGCCACGATGGCGAGCGACCTGGCGGACTTGCTGTTTGTAAAGCCGGCCGATGGGATGGCAGTCCACTGCTCCGTCGCCGTACTTGGTAAAGTAGCCGACCAGCGATTCGGTGCGGTTCCCGGTTCCGACTACCAGTCCGTTCTCGTGATTCGCGACGAGATAGGCCAGGACCGCCCGAACCCTGGCCCGAGTGTTTCCGACCGCGATGTGGTCGGATTCGGCTTCTGGTATGGCATCGACGAACTGCCTGACGAAGGGTTGAATCCCGATAACGTCGTACTCGATGCCCAAATCGAGTGCGACCCGTTCGGCATCGCTCATGTTGTCCGCCCGGCTCACTTGCCCCGGCAGCACCAGCCCGTGAACTGCATCGACGCCCAGGGCGTCGACCGCTAGGTGGGCTGTCGTGGTGCTGTCGATTCCACCGGAGAGGCCGATAATCGCCCGTTCGGCACCAGCCTCACTCATGGTGTCGGAAATGAAGTCGGTGATCGACCCGACCACGGGGTCGAGTTCGTCCGGGGCAAACCGGAGGTCGAAGGGGTCGATGGTGTCCGGAACTGTCATGGTTCGTCCTTCGGTTGGGAGGGGTAAAAGCCATTCCCGCGGGGCAAACGCTACGTTTTTGTGCGTTCCTCGGAAACACGGAACCGAGCGCCGGTGGTCCAGTGGTAGGACATGAGCTTCCCAAGCTCATAGCCCGGGTTCGATTCCCGGCCGGCGCACTTCTCACATCGTGAACCAACCGCGACCGGCGACAGTCGTGTCGCAGTTGTGAACTGGCTATGAAGTCGCCCCGCCGGGAATCGAAGTACAGAAGACGAGAGGAACGAGCGTCTTCAGGTGGTTCGAATCCCGGCCAGCGCAGTGAGCGAACACCCTGAGCGAACGAGCGGGCCCGGATTCGAATCACGCGAGACGAACGACGTGAGTCTCGCCATCGGGTTCGAATCCCGGCCGACGCATACTGACAAAACGTATAATTCTCCCCCTCTAAGCGTCTCTTCTTCCAAAATAAAGATGACGGTTATTACCGTGATGAACGATTCATCCCATATTCCCAGACCAACAGCACCAATTCTAATTGCTGGGTTTTGGGTTCGGATATGTAAAAAATACGAAACCCTGTTGATGGTGCCAAACTGGGACGACCCTCAGGGCAGGAGTCGCCGGAGGAGGGCCGACAGGGCGTTCTGGGGCACGTCACCGGGGGTCCAGACATATTGCTCGATGGCGACCAATCCCACCCCGACAGCGACGCCCGTGAGGCCGACGAGTAATCGCCCGTCGTGGAGCAACTGGACGCCAAACAGCCCGATCGGCACCGCAAACGCTAACGTGGCGGCGATTGCGACCAGGTCCAAGGCCCCCAGTCGGACCATAACTTTCCTCCGCGACACCCCCGTTTTTGGGTTTCGATCTCGCCCCGTATTTTCCGCGACGCTCATCTGTTGCAGTGAATACTTCCCTGTGAGTAGTGTTCCTAACAGGTCTCAAAACGGTCAGCAGAGAGAGGGTGTACTCAGCAAGCGACCGAAATTTATCCATAGCAATTGGATCGAATACCGCGTTGGAACTTCTTGGGACGGTTTCGGGGATCGAGATTGGGACAGGCACTTCGAATATATATGAATAGAGACACCGCCTACAAGAGCAGGGCGACTGTGAACAGTAATATAGTCACTTTCAGCAAATTAGCGAAGACACCACGTATCTTCGGGATGTCATTATCTGGTGGCAGGTTTGAGTAAATAAATTGGCATAAATTATTTGCGAATTGATGCATACTATTTACCCGATCAGTAATGAAACTCCAAACTCCTTTCGAGGAGGTGAGTTCGGACGCAGAGAGACTTATGGTACTATATCTCAGTGAGGTAGGATCGGCAACGACCAAGCAGATCAAATCCAAATTCGGGTGGCAACGAATCAAGACGATTACCGTCTTGCGGAATTTAGAACACCGAGGAATTCTCACAAAACTCGAAGCATCGAGTCGAGAACGCTACGCTCTCAAACCTTGCTGAAATCGCGCCTTGAGTTCAGCACTGTCCGGAAGGACCTATTTAGAAAATAAGCAAACCGGGGTAATTCGTTTAGTCCATGAGGTCATCACTCGGTCGCAATATCCC
>JAGXLJ010000275.1 GCA_018334775.1 Halodesulfurarchaeum sp. | reverse complement strand
ACTGGATTCGACAAGACGGTCTCGGACCGAAAACTCCAGGTTCTCAACTGTCTCGTCCCGGCGTTTTTCATCGGTGGCGGCATCTCCAGGGTCGTCTCGTCTCGGATCGTGCTCAATTCCAGGCGGTCGGAGGCAAAGCGAACTCCAATCTCTGGTCTCGCCTGGATTTCAGCGATCGCCTACCACACCCATGCACATCGAAATCATTGGTCCCGGGTGTCCCCGGTGCAAGAAAGTCGAAAAGAACGTGAATCGCGCGGTCGAAACACTTGATTTCACCCCCGAGGAGATCTCGAAGGTCGAAGACGATATGGAGATCATCGATCGGGGTGTCATGCACACGCCGGCAGTAGCTGTCGACGGCGATATCGTCATCGAGGGCGAGGTGCCCGACGTGGCGACACTCACGGATATCTTCGCTTCGGCGTGAGAAACACACTCTTTACACTCGAAACCGTTCGATGAGACGAATGGAACAAGACGCCGAGACGTTTCGCGTTCACGCGGACACGATGGCCGACCTGAAGACGGTAGCGAGCGAGGATATTGCGGACCAGGTCGCGGTCGTCAAAGCTGTGGCCGACGAGCGGCGGCTTCGAATCTTGGGGTTGTTAACCGTCTCGGAGCTGTGTGTCTGTGACCTCGTCGAGGTATTCGACGTGGAGTACTCCAAACTCTCCTATCATCTCAAACAGCTCCGAGAGGCCGGGCTCGTCCGCACGGACCGGGACGGGAATTACGTGACCTACGAACTCACGGCACGGGGCGAAGCCACAGCCGACAGTCTGGAGCAGTTCGAATCGACGGCGATCGACTAACGAATCCGGTCTGTCCGGAAAACGGGACGCTTAGGCGATGTTGAACCCGCGATCGAGGAGGAAATCCTCGACGCGATCGCGATGGTTACCTTGGAGTTCGATCTCCCCGTCGTCAACAGTGCCCCCGCAGGCCATCTTCGATTTGAGGTCTGATGACAGCGAGTCGAGGTCCACGTCGCTGGGATCGAATCCTTCGATGACGGTGACTTCCTTTCCGTAACGGCGCTCGTCGATGCGGATCGAGATCTCCTGGGACTCTTTCGCGACGTCCTCACAGACGCAGAGTTCCTCGGGCAATCCGCACGTCGAGCAGACTTCCGACATTACGCTCATCGATACGGAAGGGATATATTAAACACTGTCGACGGGAAAACCGGCACCCCTGGTTGTTCCTCGGTCTGGCGCGTTCAGGACTTGTTTTCGGCTCACCTCGGGCCGGTCCCGTCCGGGACTTCGGGCGAGATTTATACGGCTGCTCCCCCAACTCGACATATGGTATGGCTCCTGGCTGACCTTATCGAGGCCATCTCGACGTTCGGGAGCGTGGCCGCGACCGACCCGGTCGCAGCCGTCTTGCTCCTTGTCGCCGTCGTCGTCCTCACAATTACGTTTGGCGTGACTGGTGGGTTGGCTCTTGGCGGACTCTCGAACCTGCTCAGTGGCTGGCCGTAATTCTCTTACGCTCACGCCTGGAAATTTCTTTCTGGTACTCCCGTTCTTTGGGGCGAAAGAGTTCCTTGGTTGGCCGGGGGTTCCCCAGTCGAAATCCCGAATCACGACTGCTGGGGTGCCCGCGTCGCTTTCTGCGGAGATGGAAAATCACTCGTACCGACACGGGCAAACACAAAGAGCCCACCTCTCGAAGGACACATATGGAGGAACGGACAGTCGTCACCGTCTTTCTTACTCACCGAGGCGACATGTTGTTGCTCCGCCGAAGCGAGGAGGTGGGTTCGTATTCGGGGGCGTGGGGCGCGGTCGCCGGCCACGTGGAAGACACACCGGCAACCGCAGCCAGACAGGAAATCCGAGAGGAAACCGGCCTCGAATCCGACGCAGTCACCCAGATCAACCGGGGCGAACCGTTCGAGGTACCGGATTCGGACTTGGACATTCGCTGGACCGTCAACCCCTTCCGATTCAAAACTGAGACCCGGACGATCACGCCGAACTGGGAGACGACCGAAACGGCCTGGGTGTCCCCACCAAAGATCCGCGAGCGGGAGACCGTGCCCGAGTTGTGGACCTCTTGGGAGCGGGTGCGCCCCACGCTCGAATCGGTTGGGGCTGATACGAAGGGTGGCTCCGCAACCATCTCTCGGCGGGCCCTCGAAGTACTCCGAGACGAAGCCACACTCGTCGCCGCCGAAAATGGCGGGTGGGAGAAGCTCGCTGACCTCGCGGCAGACTTGCGGGCAGCCCGGGAGGCGATGGCTGTTGTCCGAGTTCGGATCGATCGGGCGATGGCGGCGGTCAGCGAGCGGAAACGGCCGGAGGCTCTTCGAGAGGTCGCTCATGACGGACTGAAACGAGCGTTCCATGCGGATCGGGATACCGCTGAACGGGCCGCCGAGGCGATCGAGGGCCGAACCGTCTTCACGCTGTCCAGATCGGGTACTGTCGAGCGAGCGCTGGAGCTGGGATTACCTGAGTCCGTCAATGTGGCTCTCTCGCGCCCGGGTGGTGAAGGGAAGACCTTGGCCAAGACTCTCGCAGAACGGGGCCAGGACGTGACTCTTTATGAAGACTCGAGTATCCCACGAGCGGTCGAGACTGCAGATATCGTGTTGGTTGGCGCGGATACGATTGGTGCCACCGGCGCGGTTGTCAACAAAGTCGGGACCAGAGCAGCGGCCCTAGCTGCCGAGCGGTTCACCGTCCCGATGACCGTTGCTGCCGCGACCGCAAAAATCAGTTCCGGACCCGTGGAGACCCGTATCGATCCGGACTCGGAGGTGGCGGATGCAACTGCATCGCCGCTCCGAACAGTCCACCCTCATTTCGAGCGAATCGAGAGCGAACTGATTGATAGGGTCCTCACTGAGAAGGGGGCACTCGATGGCACTGAGATCGGGGCGGTGGCCGATCGCCATGCCGACCTCGGTACCTGGATTTCTCTCCAGATCGGAAGAGCACG
>JAGXLJ010000274.1 GCA_018334775.1 Halodesulfurarchaeum sp. | reverse complement strand
TACCGTTACCGTCGCATTTTCGACTGCCGTTCCATTGCTTGTTGCGGTAATGGTGACGCCTTCACCACTCGCGATCGTGCCGTCAACAGCGAGTGCGATCGGGTCACCAACAGTTCCTTCGTCCATCTCTTCATCGCTTTCCTCTGCAAACTCGACTTCGTATTCGCCGGAATGTTCGTACTCAGCTTCCAGTTCGAATTCGTCGCTCTCGGCGGGAACGGAGACCTCGAGAGTACCATTCCCATCGGTCGTGCCAGCCTCGTCACCGTTGACTGAGACCTCTGCTCCGTACAGTGGGGTGTCATTGACCGTAGCCAAAACGGTAACCGACTCGTTGGCCGTTACGTTCCCAAGCGTGCTCAGTTCGATCTGGTTGTCTTCAGACTCGTCCCCTTCTTCATCGTCACTCCTATTGTTTTCTGCCTCTTCTGCCGCGGAGAGCAGGATTTCTCGCTCACCTTCGAAATCAGGCTCGATCTCCACTTCGAACTCATCATCTTCTGGAACCTCGACATCGAGCATGCCAGATTCGTCCGTTTCCCCAACGTACTCGCCGTTCATTTCTACGGGCGCGTGGGGCACCGGTTCGTCCTGGTAGGTCGCCGTCAACGTGACCGATTCACCAGGCTCAACTGGTCCTTCGACGCTAATATTTATCTCACCGTCTCCATTATCCGCCCACTGAGGCGGGGCCGTTTGGAGGGGGTTCTCTGCGACTTGGACTGCGCCGACGCCACCCGCTCCGAGAGCAAGTACCGAAAGCGCAATTGCGGCGATTTGATGGGGCGACATTGTATCGTACATTCTTGACAAGGAGGTTGTATCGTATAAACGGGTCACTCGTTGGCTCCGATTTTAACCGATTTTGGCCTATTTAAGTCCACGTGGGCCAGTTTAGCGGAGCTAGCAGAGAACGTGGATTTGACTGGCAATAGTCGGTGTTCTGAGTTGGTCGAGTAATCGGTACGCTTGTAACCGCCCAGAAACAAGCGAGGCCAATGACTGCTGGTACGGGTGGACGAATTTTGGGATCGGTTCGAAACTGGCGCAACATGAAGGGGGAGAGAACCGACAAAATTGACAACCAGTGGATGCATCAGTTGAGAGCATGACCCGTGTCGTCGCTCAAGGGACCTTTGACCTCCTTCACCCTGGTCATATTCACTATTTAACGGAAGCCACAGCAATGGGGGACGAACTCCACGTCATCATTGCTCGCCGGTCAAACGTCACCCACAAAGAGCCACCAATTCTGCCGAATCAACAACGTCGAAACGTCATCGCCGCTCTGGAAATGGTCGACGCTGCACATGTCGGCGACGAGTCCGATATTTTCGCTCCGATCGAGATGCTTGATCCGGACGTCATCGCTTTGGGATACGATCAACATCACGACGTGGCTTCGATCGAGCAGGCTCTCGAAGACCGTGGCATTAACTGTCGCGTTGAACGTGTGTCCGGGCGAGAGCCACAGTTTAAAGGAGAAATTT
Organism: Halodesulfurarchaeum sp.; assembly: GCA_018334775.1. Lineage (GTDB taxonomy): Archaea > Halobacteriota > Halobacteria > Halobacteriales > Halobacteriaceae > Halodesulfurarchaeum. Next base: position 1,490 of record JAGXLJ010000274.1, on the reverse strand, counting down.
TGTCGACTGGCGACATTATCGACCGGATCATCGATCATCGAACATCGGACGAAGATTGACATCCTCCTCCTCCTGAAGGTGGAGGAATCCCAAGTCAAGCAAATCGAAGATTTGCGTACCTCGCAAACCTCCGGTTTGCTCAGCGTTGGGATGTTACGGTTTGCAGTCTCCCTGCTCTCTCGGTGAGAACCGTCCGCTCTCGCGGTCGAACAGGAAAACTCCGGGCTGTGCCAACCAGCCGTTACTCATATCCCCGGTCGGGGGACTCTGAGTTATCTTTCTGCGGATGTTCACTGCACCGTTCACGTCTGCATTCATCGTGGTCTCACACGAATTACAAACGTACAGCCCACGCTCCACGCGATTACTGTCCCGAATCTGCCCACAACACGAACACGTCCTACTTGTGTTTTCCTCGTCCCCGCGGTCAACAACGATGCCGTTTTCTTCAGCCTTGTATTCGAGCAGACGGGCGAATTGGTCGGACTCCCATCCGTGCAATTTCTTGTTCCCCGACTAACCCCAGTTCCGCGAGTCGCCATTCTCGTCTCCACGGATGTCGCTGAGGTCGCTAACCGCTATCTTCTCCACACCTTCGTCTACACACCGTTGAACGATGTGTTTCGAGAGCGTGTGGAGGAAGTGGTCTTTGCGTCGGGAGAGTTTCTGACGAGTCTTCAACCCACGCTTTGACGGCCCGTTCTCGCCTTCGGTCTGATACTCCTTGCGGGTGAAATAGTGCTTGTCCTGCTTCAGCACGTTCCCCGGATACAGCTCCGATGGTCCATCCTCGTAGTCGATGGCAAGGTAGTTGCTGATGCCGAGGTCTATCCCCGCCGTCTTGTCGCCGGGTGCGTTTTTGACTGGAATCTCTTTCTTGCAGACGAGGTGAAGTTCCCATTCGTCATCGTTCCAGACGGCACGCACCTGCTGGATGGTCTCGACTTCGACGGCGGGACGGGTTTCGTACTCGGCGAGGATAAAATCAGACCAAGACTCCTTGAGGGTGAAGCCTTTCGAGAGGCGGACGCGGTTGTGTTTGTCGTCGTGTTTGATTCCTTTTGCTTCCACGTCACGATGGAGCTTGGGTGGTCGGCGCCACGTTTCCGGTAGCCCGGAGGGTTGTTACCGGCGTCGGAGTTGTCCCACCCGTTGAACGCTTCAGCAAGTTCTTCGAGAACTCGCTGACTTGACTGAGAATGGAGGTCACTGTAGCATTCGTGATCTTTCAACTCTGATTTCAACTCGGCTTTGTCGGGTATCTCGCCGTCTTCATCCCATCGTTGTTGGATGTAGTAGCGTCCGACGTTCCACAGTTTGGATGCTGAGAATCCGCACTGGTCGAGGTCGTCACGAACCCGACTGTGGTTTGTGATACGTGCGACGTAGGTGCGGGTTGTCTCTAGCATCGGACTGTTGCTATAACCAGTTATGAGAAAATAGGTATTAAAAGGGGTGTTTGGTCGTGGCATATCCGGGTGTTGATACTG
>JAGXLJ010000273.1 GCA_018334775.1 Halodesulfurarchaeum sp. | reverse complement strand
AGTCGTCCCGATATCGTCATTAGTGAATATTCCAGGGCAGTGGGTTTCAGCGTTGGGTATTCTCAGGTGAAACGCCTGTTGGCCGCCGGATGCGCAAGCATTAAACGTTTCTCAGCCGTTATTTAGGATGACCTAATCGATGGCGACACTCGAATTACAGAACGTTCACGCGACTGTGACAGAAGAGGACGAAATGATCCTCAAGGGCGTCGATCTCGAGGTTTCCTCGAACGAGATCCACGCCCTCATGGGGCCCAATGGGAGCGGCAAATCGACAACGGCGAAGGTCATTGCTGGCCACCCTGAATACACCGTTACCGAGGGCGATATTCTCCTTCATCTTGAGGAGGATGACTTCGACGACATCGAGATTCCGCCTGATAAACGAACATGGAGTCTCTTAGATCTCGATCCCCACGAGCGAGCGGCCCTCGGGATCTACCTGGGTTTCCAGTATCCCGTCGAAATCGAAGGGGTAACCCTCTCGAATTTCCTCCGGACGGCACTCAATGCCAAACTCGAGGAACGTGAAGCACTCATTTTGGATGAAGACGAGGATGAAACGGACGAAGACGAGGGATACGAGTCCGACCCGAGAGCGGGCCCAGAGGACGAAGGCCCTGTCAGCGTCGAGGAGTTCCACAACCTTCTTGAAGAGAAAATGGACCTTCTGGACATGGACACGTCCTTTGCCCGCCGATATCTCAACGTCGGGTTCTCCGGCGGCGAGAAAAAGCAAAACGAAGTGTTGCAGGCAGCCCTTCTCGAACCGGCAGTCGCCGTCCTGGACGAGATCGACTCCGGGCTGGACATTGATCGACTCCAAGACGTCTCCGACGGCATCAATGCGCTTCGTGACGAACAGGGTACGGGTGTCCTGCAGATCACCCACTACCAGCGGATTCTCGATTACGTCGAGCCAGATATGGTCCACATCATGCTCGACGGCGAGATCGTGAAAGAAGGCGACGCCGACCTTGCGAAGGATCTTGAAGAGCACGGCTACGACTGGGTCCGCGATCAGGTGTACGGGGCGGCCTAAGGTGAACCCAACATGAGTTCAGATCAAAATCTGGAAAACGCCGACACGGAGAAGCGCTTCGAGTTCAAGAAGGAGCAATCCTCGGCCTTCGAATCAGAGATCGGACTGAACGAGGAGACCGTTCGAGTCATCTCCGATGACAAGGACGAACCGGAATGGATGCTCGAGCGTCGCCTGAAGGCACTCGAGCACTATCAGAATATGCCGATGCCGACGGATTGGCCGGGCCAACCCGACCTCTCGGGTCTGGATGTCGAGAAGATCATCCCGTACATCCGGCCTGATGTCGAGACCCGTGGCGAAGCGGAAAACTGGGAAGACCTCCCCGACGAGATTCAAGATACCTTTGACAAACTCGGGATTCCGGAAGCGGAGAAAGACGCTCTCTCGGGAGTCGGTGCGCAGTACGAGTCCGAGGTCGTCTACCAGAATATGAAAGAACAGTGGCAGGAGAAAGGGGTCATCTTTATGAATATGGACCGGGCCGTCCAGGAGCACCCGGACATCGTGAAGGAGTACTTCATGCGGAAGGCTGTTCCCCCGAGTGACAACAAGTTCGCGGCGCTCCACGGAGCGGTTTGGTCCGGCGGCTCGTTCGTCTACATCCCGGAGGACGTCTCAGTCGATATGCCGGTCCAGGCTTACTTCCGAATGAACTCGGAAGGGATGGGCCAGTTCGAGCACACGCTCATCGTGGCCGAACCCGGCTCGGAAGTCCACTACATTGAGGGCTGTTCGGCACCGCAGTACGCGACCCACAACCTTCACTCGGGCGCTGTCGAGGTGTTCGTGAAAGAGGACGCTCACGTCCAGTATTCGACCGTGCAGAACTGGTCGAAGAACACCTACAACCTCAACACGAAACGCGCTCTCGTCGACGGAAACGGGACCATGGAGTGGATTTCAGGGAGCATGGGCTCAAAAGTAACCATGCTGTACCCCTGTTCGGTCCTCAAAGGAGAAGGGGCGACTGACACACACATTACAATCGCCTTCGCCGGTGAAGGCCAGGACATCGACACTGGTGCCAAGGTGTACCACACGGCCCCCAACACCAAGTCCACTATCGAGTCAAAATCGATCAGTAAGGACGGTGGCCGGACGAATTATCGCGGACTGGTGCACATCGGGAACGGTGCCGAAAACTCCTCGACGAGCGTGGAGTGCGACGCCCTGATGTTCGACAACGAATCCACGTCGGACACCATGCCGTACATGGAGATCAACGAGTCCAAAGTGGACGTCGCACACGAGGCGACTGTCGGCAAGATCGGCGACGAGGACGTCTTCTACCTCCAATCCCGCGGCCTGGACGATGATGACGCCAAGAAGATGATCGTCGCTGGCTTCATCGAGCCGATCACCGAAGAACTGCCACTTGAGTACGCCGTCGAACTGAATCGACTGATCGAACTCGAAATGGAGGGGAGCCTCGGATGACGACAACGGCACAGTTCCGGGAAGCGGTCGACCGTGGGACGGTCAGGGCACTTGCAGACCAGTTCGACGAACCTGATTGGATGGTTCAGAAACGGCTGGAAGCCCTCGAAGCGGTCGAAGCACTCGACTTCCCGCCAGTCATCCAGACCCCAGGTCGGAAGTGGACCGACCTCGAGAGCCTCGACTTTGAAGCACTCGTAGACCCACTCTCACAACCGGCCGAATCACAGCGGAGTGGGGGCGACGCGGTCGAGGTCCTTTCGATGGACGCGGCACTCGAGCGCCTGCCGGCACTCGTACAGGAGTATTACGGGTCAGTTATCGACACACTCGACAACAGGCTGATCGCGCTTGCAACCGCGCTTCGGTCCGGTGGGACAGTCATTCACGTCCCCGAAGGAGTCGATGCAGGGACGGTGAAGATTGAGACGGCAATGGAAGGGCGTTCGCGACTGGGTTACACACTTGTTGTGGCCGAACCGAACAGCTCCGTCCTTTCCC
>JAGXLJ010000272.1 GCA_018334775.1 Halodesulfurarchaeum sp. | reverse complement strand
GGGGGTCGGCCGTCACTGTGGTGTTGATTTGGATGCCCAGACCGACGTCTTTGGCCAGTTTCGCCCGGTCCATGATCAGGTCGAAGGACCCTTCCTCTCCCCGGAAGGTGTCGTGACTCTCGGGCGTTGCGCCGTCTAGGGAGAGCGCGATTCGTTTGACGTCCAGATCGGCGAAGGTTTCGAGGACGTCTCTGTCCAGAAGCGAGGTCGGGGCCGGAGTCACTGCCGTCGGGAGGTCCTGGTCGGTTGCGTACTCGATGAGTTCGTACAGGTCGGGGCGCTTGAGTGGGTCACCGCCGGAGATGACAAAGATCGGTGACGGGTGGCCGAAGGAGGCGATTTGGTCGATCAACGCCTTTCCCTCGGCCGTCGAGAGTTCGTTCGGGTCCCGGTCGGGTTGGGCGTCCGCCCGACAATGATCGCACTCGAGTTCACAGGCCTGTGTAACCTCCCAAGTCGCGATGAGTGGGGTCTGGTCGTAGTTTCGACCGTGGGAACCCTCACTGCCGCCGGGTGTTCCGCCCGGATGTCCGTTCGCCATATGGGCTGGGGTATGGGGCCAATGGATAAAAGCCCAGTTCTCGAGGTTCCGACTGACTGGGAGCAGAGCCGCGAATTTATATCCGGCCAACCGATAAGGTGTAGATACAAATCGATGAATGATCTGTCCGCGTTGGTCGTCTCGCACAAACGGGCCTCCGTCGACCAGATCAGCCAGTTGACCGAGCGCCCGACAGACCTGCTCCTCGACCGACTCAGCGGGGCTGGGGCCGAGGAAGCCTACGTGCTTCACACGTGCAACCGCGCCGAGTACTACGTCACTGGCCCGACCAGCGCCCGTGAAACGGCACTTGATGGTGTGGAGGTGGGCTCCGACACCGTCCAACGGTTCGACGGGGCCGCCGCAGCGCGTCACCTCCTCCGCGTAGCCGCGGGGCTCGAAAGCATGGTCGTCGGCGAGGACGAAATCCTCGGACAGGTTTCGGCCGCCCAGGAGGAGGCACTCTCCTCTCTCGATGGGACGCTCGGACCGGTCGTGGAGAAGGCGATCCGCGTCGGGAAGCGTGTTCGCTCGGAAACCCGGATCAACGAAGGCAACCCCTCGATGGGAACTGCGGCGGCAGAATTGGCCAGCCGCCAGCTCGACGATATTGCCGAGAGCCGGGCTATCGTGATCGGTGCCGGCGAAATGGGCAAGCTCATCGCCTCCCCGCTCGCGGACCGAGGGGCCGAGTTGCTGGTCACGAATCGCACCTACGAATCGGCCAAGGACCTCGCGTCGCGGGTCGATGGGACGCCGATTTGTTTCGAGGCAGTGCAATCCCGCGTCCAATATGTCGACCTGGTCGTCACCGCGACTGACGCGCCGCACCCGATCCTCGACACCGGGACCTTCGAGGGAGCAGACGTGATTGCGCTCGACCTGGCAAACCCTCCGGATATTGAACCGGACGTGGAGGAGATGGCCTCGATTACGGTCTTTGACATCGACGACATCGGCACCATCGTGGACAGTGCCATGTCTCGTCGAACCGAAGCGGCGGCGGACGCCGAGACCATCGTCGCGGCCGAAATCGAGGCCCTGGAACGGAACCTCAAGAAGCGGGAAGCCGAGTCGATGCTCTCGGCGATCTACGAACGGGCCGAGGAACTGCGCCGGTCGGAGGTAAGCCGGGCCATCAACCGGCTTGAGGAAAACGGCGGCATCACCGATAGCGAACAGGAGATCCTCGAACAGATGGGTTCGGCCCTGGTGAAAAAACTCCTCTCGACGCCGACCCAATCGATCAAAGACGCCGCCGTCTCGGAGGACTACGAAACACTTCGGACCGTCGCAGACGTGTTTCAGGTCCCCGACTCCCCGCCCGAAGACGCTGAGTCGGACGCGCCGATCGAGCCGAGGGACCACTCCGATCCGGCCCCGGAATCCGGCGACGGCGAAACTGGTCACTGGGACTAGCCGGTTTCGGAAGCCGGGGACGAAAAAACTGGTTCATGACATTCGTTGGTCCGTAATTCGGTGCCAACTCCCGCAATTACGCCCGGAGACCCAAAGGAACTTCATTATTCGGAACCTACACCCGCCAAACGATGTCTCGGAGTCCTTCGCTTCCGGATCGACCCACCCTCGATCTGGACCCGGATTCGCCTCCTCGGGAACGCCTCGAGGCGCTGAAATCCCACTACGTCGATATTCGCACTGTGAACCGCGAACTGGAAACACAACTCGAAGACGTCTCGGAGCGGCGCAAAACCCTCCAGGAGAAGGTCGATACCTTCCAGCGCGAGAACGAGACCCTCAAAACTGCCTCGCTCTATCTGGCGACGGTGGAGGATCGCACCGACGGCGAAGAGGTAATTGTCAAGCAACACGGCAACAACCAGGAGGTCCTGACTGAGGTCTCGGGCGAACTCGAGGCGAACCTGGAGATGGGCGACCGTGTCGCCATCAACGATTCCTTTGCGATCCAGGAGATCCTCGACGACGAGACCGACGCACGGGCCCAGGCAATGGAGATTCAGGAATCTCCCGACGTGACATACGAGGATATCGGGGGCCTGGAAGACGAACTCCGGGAGGTCCAGGAGGCCGTCGAAGACCCGCTCACTCAACCCGAGCGCTTCGAGAAAGTCGGCGTGGAGCCACCGAGCGGGGTCCTCCTCCATGGCCCGCCCGGGACCGGGAAAACCATGCTGGCCAAAGCCGTCGCGAACCAGACGGACGCGACGTTCATCAAGATGGCCGGCTCCGAACTGGTCCGGAAGTTCATCGGGGAGGGGTCCCGGATGGTTCGGGACCTCTTCGAACTGGCTGCGGAGCGGGAACCCTCGATCATCTTCATCGACGAGATCGACGCCGTGGCGTCCAAACGGACGGATTCGAAGACCTCCGGTGACGCCGAGGTCCAGCGGACGATGATGCAACTGCTCTCGGAGATGGACGGCTTCGAAGACCGCGGGGAGGTCCG
>JAGXLJ010000271.1 GCA_018334775.1 Halodesulfurarchaeum sp. | reverse complement strand
CCGGGCCACGGACTTGCATTCGGCGATGAGGGTGCTGAGTCTCGGACTTGTCTTGCTCATTACGGTGTGGAAAAGTGTGGAGAGTGCAGGGAGCAGGATTTGAACCTGCGAACCCCTACGGGACAGCGCCCTGAACGCTGCGCCTTTGGCCTAACTCGGCTACCCCTGCACGTGGTTTCGCTCGCGATACCTGGTTTGGGCCGCCCCTTCAAACCCGTTTCGGTCGGGCTGAAAAGCGCGGTCGCTCCCGGGGTCGGGACGACCATCGCTTTGGAAGGGGTCGGCGTGTTCATCGTTACAGTTTCACTGCGTCTTCGAGTTCTTCAGCCCGGTCGTACACTGAATCGACGGCCCGGGACACCAGTTCGGTGACCGGCATCGAGCCGTCCGATTCGACGTGGAACACGAAGGCGTTCTCGACGTCGTGGACCGCGACGTTCTTGTCCGGATACCGGTTCCGAAGGTCGTTGTCGAACTCCTCGGTCCGGAGCAATTCGCCGTCTGCTTCGATAACCCCACGAACTATCTGTCGGTCGTCGGTTCCGTATTCGTCGGCGTCACCGAGGGTTTCGACTTCCTGCAGATGGCGATATCCGACCGCAATACCACCCTGGTGTTTGGCGTGTTCTCGACCGCGTCCAATGACCGCATCGGCCTCGATCTCCAGCCGTTGATCCTCTTTGAGTTCGATGATCGGGATGTCGTCTTCCGCCGGTTCGACCACCGAATCGGCCGACATAAGGTCGCCAGAATACGCCGTGTCGGGTCCCTCGACGTCGAGGGCCAGCGTGACGACATCACCCTCCTCGAACTCGCCTTCGGGGGTGGTCAACGGGACCAGTCCCAGGCGAAGGGCGAGTTGTTCGTCAAACATCACACTGGAGTTCTCGACGAACCGGACCGAATCGATCGAGAGGGTCGGCACGTCGGCCAGCATCGATCGTCGGATGCCGTTTGCCAGGTCCGGGGTGATTCCCCTGACCAGGAATTTGGCTTCCTGTTCGGCCGATTCGATGAACTCGACCTCGAAGGTTTCTGCCATGTTAGAATCCCGAATTCTTCGGTGCCCGGGTCCCGTCATGGGGGATCGGGGTAACGTCTTCGATCCGCCCGATTTCGAGCCCTGCTCGTGCGAGGGCTCGGATCGCGGCTTGTGCCCCGGGACCGGGGTTCTGTTGTTGATTTCCGCCTGGTCCACGTACTCGGACGTGGACGCCTTCGATGCCTTGCTCCATCACGTTCTCGGCGATCTGCTCGGCCATCTGCATGGCCGCGTACGGCGAGGCCTCGTCACGATTCTGCTTGACGACCGCGCCACCACTCGACTTCGCCAGGGTTTCGGCCCCGGTCTGGTCGGTGATGGTCATGATCGTGTTGTTGAACGAGGCGTGGATGTGAGCGATAGCCCACGTGGAATCCTCATTTGCCATGTATGATCACTCCTGTGCGGATGCGCGTTCGGGGTGTAGTTCGTCTGCGAGGGGACTTGTCTCGTCGAACGAGATGTCGTTCTCCTCGCTGACCTCGACCGTGTAGGACGGCGTGGTTACGCGCCGGTCGCCGATTTTTATGTGGCCATGCGAGACGAACTGCCGGGCCTGGGAGATTGTGTTTGCCAGTCCCGTGCGGTACACGACGGTTTGCAGTCGTCGTTCGAGGACGTCAGTGACGTCCAATGACAGCACGTCGTCGAGTGCTTCGTTCGCGTCGAGGACACCGATGCGCTGCAGGCTCTCGATGAACTCATCGCTTGACTCCTCGCCGACGCGACCGAGCAATCGTCGGGCCTCACGCCGGTAATTGCGGAGTTCCGACTGCGCTCGCCAGACTTCCTCCTTGTTCTTGAGGCCGTAGCGACCGATAAGGTCCCCCTCCTCGGCAATGCGTTCACCCTGATATGGGTGATTCGGGGTCTCGTAGAACTTGGTGTTCTCTCCTGGAAGTGCCATTATTCACCCGCCTCCTCTTCTTCTGCCTGTTCTTCTCGAATTTCCTCAACGTTCACGCCGATCGTACCCTCCGTTCGGCCGGTGGACTTGGTCCGCTGTCCGCGGACCTTCTGTCCACGCTCGTGGCGGACGCCGCGATAGGACCGGATCATCCGCATCCGGTTGATGTCCTCGTCGCGGGTGAGCTCGACCTCCGAGCCCGTGAGATGGCCACTTTCGCCGGTGTAGAAGTCGTTTTGACGGTTGGTGAGCCAGTCGGGGACGTGTGTGTCGTAGTCCTCGACGGCCTCGACGACGGTATCGATCCTGTCGTCGTCGAGAGTCCCGAACGTGGCCGTTCGGTCGACGTCTGCCACGTCCGCGATGACTCGAGCCGCTCGTCGCCCGATGCCTTTCATTTCTGTGAGGGCACGCTCGACGGACTTCGTCCCGTCGAGGTCGGTCTGTCCGATGCGGACGAAGTATCGAATGTCCTCGTCCGCTTCCTCTGTGTCTTCCGTGCTCATAGTTGGTATCGAAAGCGTCGTGGCGGGGATTTGAACCCCGGAGGCTTACGCCACAGAGTTAGCAACCCTGCGCCTTGACCAAGCTAGGCTACCACGACGCGCATTTTGTCGTATCGTCGCCCGTTTGGACTCGGGGCGCCAACCCCTACAGTACCTGCAGTCAGGTCTATCTCCCACCGGCACTTAAGTCCCTCGGAACGACGGCCGGTTGGCCTCCTCGAAAACTGGGGCAGGGCGTGACATCGAGGGGACGGTGATAGAAGGATCACCGTGTCCCCGTTCAACTGCTGACAGAAAAAATCACTTGTCAGTCGTCGTCGGCCGCCGAGATGGGGGCTGGCGTCGGCGGTTCTGGGGTCTCCGCCTCGGGATTCGCGTAGGCCTCATTTTCCACCCACTCCCCATCCTCGTTTTCGACCATATACGCGCCGTAGTACGGAACTCTATTGGCAACTGTTTCGCGGAACGTCGCATCGATCTCATCACGAGTCATCTCGCCCATCGACCGGAGGTCGTCAGTCCGGTTGAGGCAGCCTTTGAGCCGCC
>JAGXLJ010000270.1 GCA_018334775.1 Halodesulfurarchaeum sp. | reverse complement strand
GTCTCGAACGCCGGTCTGGCGTCGATTCCCTGCTCGGCCATGAACTCCCGCTGATAGGCCTTGTCGGTTTCGAGGCGGGCCATCTCGGCCGGCGGGCCAAACGCGTAGACCCCGGCATCCTCGAGCGCGTCGACCACACCGGCCGCAAGCGACGCTTCGGGCCCGATCATTGCGACTGTCGCGTCAACCTCCGTCGCAAAGTCCACGATCGCGTCAGTGTCTGTTTCCGAACCGAGATGCACGGTCTCGGCCAGGCTGTCGATTCCCGGGTTGCGGTTGCTACTGAACCCGTATACCGTCGTGTCGGCAAGCGCCCGGGCGATCGCGTGTTCCCGGCCGCCCCCGCCCACCAGCAAGACTCGTTCTTTCATAGTGGTCTCTGGAACCCATACTTGTGTAAGTTTTACCGTGTGTCACAGATGGACTATCCACGAATGTGAGTACCGCATGCCGTGGTGGCACTTCTGAGATCGGAGAAAGACAGGAAGAACGTCTCCCGGGTTCGCTCGGTGGAGATGTCAGGCCTGTTCGAACTCGGATTCGGTCACCCGGACCACGACCGTGTTCGATACGTCTGCCAAATCGTAGACAGGTATGGCGCCATCCCGGCGGGTCACGTACATCGGTTCGACCAACTGCCCGCCGTCCTCCCCGTAAACCTTGAGATACACGCCCGTTTCTGCAGGAAGGATGTTGCTGTTGCGGATGGCTGTTGCGAGGTTTCGGGAGAGCCATTCAGTCGGACTCACCGACGGGTCTCGGAGCAACACTTCATCGGTAGTGCGGGCCAGATACCACGAGAGATCGTTCAACAGCGAGATCGCGGCCCCCAAACTCACCGTGTCGACCGCAATCGTGTTCTCGAAGGGCTCCGTGATATTGTAGGGGGCGAGTGCGGAGCGAGCCGTTTCGTAGGCAAGCAGTGCCTCACGAATGGACATTTCCTCGCCCCCTCGAAGGCAGACCTCGGTCATGTGCTGTTCGGCTCGAACTTGGGTTCGACCTGTAATATGTCTACCTCGGCAGCCGCCTCTCGTGCCCATTCTTCGAAGGCGGCCGGTTCAGCACCCTCGACCCGGTCGATTGGGGCTGCAGTCTCGGGATTGTCGGGCGCGATCCGATTGCAGCCTGTATCGACTGTCGCAGTCTCGTAGGTCCCGATCGAACGCGCTCTGGCGATGATCTCCTGTTTGTCAAACGCGAGGAGCGGTCGATGCACGGGCCAATCCGTGATGCGATCGGTCACGTGGAGGTTCGTTACTGTCTGGCTCGATTTCTGGCCGATCGATTCGCCAGTGACGATCCCTTCGGCCCCGGTTTTGGCTGCAATTTCGCCCGCGGCCCGGAGCATCAACCGACGGACCGAGAGCATTCTTGTGTCACCGATTCGGTTGCAGATCGATTCGAGGGTAGACCCGATATCTGCGACTCGAAGCTGCCAGTCCTGTCCTGGGGCGGAGGCAGCAATCGTCCTGACAGTATCGACGGCCCGGGCCCGATGGTCGGCGCCGCCATACTCACCCAGGTCGAAGTAAAGCGGAATGATCGGTGCGCCCCGCTTCATCGCGAGCCAGGCGGCGACCGGCGAATCAATACCACCGCTAATCAGTGCGACAAGCGGCTCTTGCGTTCCGATTGGAAGGCCACCGGGCCCATCGATCCGACCCCGGAAAACGAAGGCTTCGGTGTCCCGGACCTCTACTGCAAAGGTGTGGTCGGGATCATCGAGATCGACTTCCGGGTCGAACTGGTCCGCAACCGCTTCCCAGATGGCTTCCCCTCCGATTCGACCGACATCTTGGCTGGTGAACTCGTGGTCTCCGGCCCGTCTCGCGTCTACGGCGAAGGACCCTCTATCGTACGTTTTTTCAGCGACGTCGGCAAGTGTTTTCGAGATGGCGGCCATTTGTGGTTGGACCGAACGGGCCGGGCTGGCCGAGACGACGCCGAACACGTCTGCTGCAGCCCGGGCCGCGGAATGGGGGGCTGGCGTCCTGATGAACAACCGACCCCAGTGCTGCTCAACGGTCCCCTCGATCGATCGAGCCGATAGCATCGCGTCGAGGTTTTCAGCGAGGGTCTGCTCCATCCAGGATTGTACCCGGCTGGTTTTGACCCCGATGTCCCCGTGTCGGACGATGATCGCGTCCGCACCCGGCACCTTCATACTCCCACCTTGTCCCGGTGCCCTAAGCGCCCTTCGGGATCGGTTTAGAAAGTCGACAACTCGCCCTCGATGACGGCGGTCGTGACGGATCTGACGTCGTCGAGTTGGTCATCGACGATCGACCGAATCTTCGGTTCGACTGCCTGCAAGTCGGTTTCAGGGTCGGTGACGACGTGGACGTCCGCGACGTGGGGCTGGTCGATTGGACTCCCGATCTGGCTCAGGAGCCGGACTTTGAGGTCCCGGATTCCTTCGACGTCATCGACGACCGCCTCGGCGATCTTCGTCGAAAGCAGGTTGTAGATCTTCCCGATGTGATTGACCGGGTTTTTACCGCTCGTGGCTTCCATCGACATCGACCGGTTGGGTGTGATCAATCCGTTCGCCCGATTGCCACGACCAACTGACCCATCATCGCCCTGCTCGGCGCTGGTTCCCGTCGTGGTCAGGTAGATCGCCCCTTCGCTTGGTTCGTCGGCGGTATTGACGTGAACGCGAACGTCCCGATCAGTATACTCGGTGGCGAGATCACTGACGAAATTTCGGACGGCCTCGATCTCTTCGTTGTATGTCTCCATATCCGGCACATAGGAATCGACCATAGCCGCAGCAACGGTCAGGTCGATCGTCGAACCCTCGCGTTTTCCCATCACTTTGATGTCTTGGCCTAACGCGGGATGGTCGTCGTGGAACGCCTCGCGGAGGCGACGTTCGGTGTTGAAGACGATCCGTTCGGTTTCGGAGAGCGGTGCGTGGCCCACCCCAAAACTCGTATCGTTGGCCATCGGCACCGTTCCCCCCTCTTCGGAGAAGACCTCCTGTAGGTCACCCGACCCCTCCCCG
>JAGXLJ010000269.1 GCA_018334775.1 Halodesulfurarchaeum sp. | reverse complement strand
ATAACATCGAAGCGGCGATCGAAACGATTCCAGTGACACTCTATCTCTTCGATGCGATGTACGTCGAAGAGTCCCTCCTTGAATCCCGGTTGGAAGATCGCCTCGCCGTGCTTGAATCGGTGCTCATGGAGCAGCCACCTGCCATCGAACGAGCCGAAAACAGGCGGACTGGGAACCGCTCGGAGCTCGAAACGTTCTACCAAGACGCACTCGATGCGGGCCAGGAAGGGCTCATGCTGAAAAACGCCGAGGCAACCTATCAGCCGGGCAGCCGGGTCGGCTACATGATGAAGGTCAAGCCGACCCTGGAAACGTTAGACCTGGTAGTCGTGCGGGCGACCTACAGCGAAGGCCGGCGGTCGAATCAACTCGGCCGACTCTACCTCGGCTGTCGAAACGAGGAGACAGGTGAATTCGAGGAGGTTGGCCGGCTTTCGACCGGCTTTACGGACGAAGAACTCGCAATTGTCACCGAGCGACTTGAACCACTTATTCACGAAACCGACGGTCGGGACGTGACTCTCGAACCAAAACTCGTGCTCGAAGTCGAGTTCGAAGAACTCCAGGGGTCCCCGGAATACGATTCGGGGTATGCCATGCGATTCCCTCGCTTCGTGGATTTCCGTGATGACCTTTCGGTTCGGGGCGTAGATACGCTCGAGCGCGTCGAAGACATCTATCACTCCCAATGACACAGGTTCGATTGAACGACGGCATCCGAATCAAAACCGATGACGAACGTGCAATCGCGGCTGACGCCGGTGACCCGGCTAGTGACGTACCGCTCCTCAGTCATGCACACGGCGACCATCTCTACGACAGCCCACCAGGGAAGGTCGTCGCGTCGGATCTAACCCGGGAACTGGCCGCCGTGAGACGCGATGGCCCGGTCCCAGACCGCCTCGACGTCGACTGGATCGAACAGCTGTCTGCAGGACACGTGCCCGGTTCCAGGGCCTTCGTAATGAATGGCGACCAACAGATCCTCTACACCGGCGACTGTTCGACTCGCGACCGCTTCGAAATGGAGGGGTTTGACCCGGTATCAGCTGACGTGTTAGTCATCGAATCGACATACGGCAAACCGGAGTACACGTTCCCTGCACAGTCAGCCATCGAAGCCGAAATCGTGGATTGGCTAGAGGACACCCGGGATCGACCCGTCATCCTGCTCGGCTATGCACTCGGACGCGCCCAAGAACTCATCGAACTGGCAGCGCGGGCCGGTCGAGACCGGATTCGATACACACCAAGCATCGACGCGATCAACGACCCAATTGAGGCCGCAAGGGGCAAGCCGTTTCCGGGCTCAGTCGAATCGAAATTCACCCCCGAGCCGGGTGACGCCCTGGTGCTCCCCGCCCAAACCGGCTCGCTGTCATTCATCGATGGCTTACGGGAGAAGCAAGGCGCCATCCTCGCCGGATTTTCCGGCTGGGCGATCGACAAGAGCTATCGATTTGCCCGGGATCTCGACGTGGCCTTCCCCCTTTCGGACCATTGCGATTTCGAGGAACTGCTGGGAGTCGTCGAGAGAGTCAACCCAGATCAGGTGTATACAGTCCATGGCTTCGTCGACGACTTCGCTGGCGCCATTCAGTCACGACTAGGTATTCAGGCCCGCGCAGTAAAACCGAACCAGACCACCTTGGGTGATTTTTGACGGCTCCACGTGGGATGATTTATTACGGGACGGTCCCCGAGTGTACCGTGATGGAACGGAGTCCCGTCATCGCTCCCGGCGGGGGACGCTGACATGGTCGCCGACCTAAGCGACCGGGAATTCGCCGAGATGCTCGCGGCCGTCTGGGAGCGCCACGGTTGGGACGCTGAAGTCACCAACCAAAGCGGTCAGTTCATGGTCGCAGCGGAAATGGCCGACGGTCGACGGGGGGCGATTCTCGTTGCCCCAGGCGACGATGGTCCGGTCGACCAAGGCCAACTGCAGACGATCCAGTCGCTCCAATCCGAGAAAGGGGTCGATGTGCCGGTTGCGGCCACACGAAGTTCCTTCGACGACGGGGCCACGGAAATGGCCGAGGTCAATGGTATCCACTTAGTGGACCCCGAAACCCTCGAGGAAACGGCCTCGGCGGAAGGCTTCGAAGATCTGCTCAAGCAGTATTCGGGTGGGAGTATCGTTCAAAAGTTCGTGCAGACTCTTCCGATGCCAGGCCTCAGTAGCATTCCAACGCCACGTATTGGTAGCCCGTCGATCGGTCTCAGCAGTGGAAACACGGGACTGAGTGTTGCACTCGGCGTCATGGTGGTAATTATCGGCCTTCTCACCGTATTCACGTTTGGCGATAGTCTGGGCGGACTCATTGCCGGGCTGCCGATCCCGGATTTCGGACTCATCGATGCGATCGGGGGGGTTCTGGGTGGGCTCCCGATACCCGACATCGGCCTTGGAGGCGGCGGCTACAGCGTGACGGCCGTCTCCCTGGTCGATGGGGAAACCGACCCGGTTGGTGTTGGCTGGAATGCCAAACCCAAAGACGAGGTCGTCGGCCCGAACGGAACAGCTTTCGACGCCCCTGAAAACCACAGCTTCGCCGTCGCGCAACTGAACGTGACGAATCCAACCGCCGAGACAGTCGTTCTCGAACCGGAGGCCTTCGGGTTCGCAAGTGGCGCGGAGCGGTACGGACCACAGCCACTCGACGGTGCGGAGGGCCAATTGCCGATCACCGTTCCGGCACGCTCC
Source organism: Halodesulfurarchaeum sp. (assembly GCA_018334775.1). Classification (GTDB taxonomy): domain Archaea; phylum Halobacteriota; class Halobacteria; order Halobacteriales; family Halobacteriaceae; genus Halodesulfurarchaeum. The sequence goes on along the minus strand of JAGXLJ010000269.1, from coordinate 309 downwards.
TCGACAGCGGGCTATCTCGTCTTCACCGTCCCCGAAGACACGGAATCTGGGACACTGTTGGCCTTACCAGGGGCCAACAGAACGCCCATCTCCTTCGAACGGGATCGGAGCCTCGAATTCCAAATCGAGAACGCGTGAGTGGAAAACGGCCTTCGAAGTGTTTTTAGCCGTTCACAAAGAAATATTCATAACTCGCTGGCAGGCGGGCGCCAGCGGGCTCCCGAGATATCGGGACGGAATGTGACCCTCACGGGTTGAACCACCAACGCCCGCGGCAACCAGCATGACACGAAGCGCTTATTCGTATAT
>JAGXLJ010000268.1 GCA_018334775.1 Halodesulfurarchaeum sp. | reverse complement strand
TCGAAACCCATTTCGATGGAGACACGGCATCGCGTGCTCGTGGACGACGCGCGTGACCTTGCTGCGATCGAGGATAACGCCGTCGAACTCGTGGTAACGTCGCCCCCGTACCCGATGATCGAGATGTGGGATGACCTCTTCGAGTCCCTCAACCCAGCGATCGGTGAGGCACTCGCGTCAGGGGCAGGTAAAGCGGCGTTCGACGCGATGCACGAGGCCCTGCAGCCGGTCTGGGCGGAACTTAAACGAGTGCTCGTCGAGGGGGGTATTGCCTGCATGAACATCGGTGACGCGACGCGCACGCTTGGGGACAGTTTCCGCGTCTACCCGAATCACGCCAGGATCGTCGATGCGTTCGAACGGTTGGGATTCGAGCCCTTACCGGAGATCCTGTGGCGGAAGCCCAGTAATTCCGCGACAAAGTTCATGGGCTCTGGAACGCTTCCCCCGAGCGCCTACGTCACTCTCGAACACGAGTACATCCTCGTTTTTCGAAACGGCTCACACCGGCGGGACTTCGAGCCGAAAGCAAAGCGCCGCTACGAGGCGGCGTACTTCTGGGAGGAACGCAATACGTGGTTTTCCGACGTCTGGACGGGCCTCGCCGGCGAACTCCAGGCCCTGGACGATGACGAACTTCGGGATCGGTCAGGGGCCTTCCCTTTCGAGGTCCCATATCGCCTGATCAATATGTACAGCGTCTATGGCGACACGGTTCTGGACCCGTTCTGGGGAACCGGCACGACCAGTCTCGCTGCGATGGTCGCCGCCCGAAACTCGATCGGCTACGAACTCGACGAGGAGTTTCTCGAGCGGTTCGATCAGCAGGCAAAAACGGCCCCCGCCTTCGCCAGTGACGTCCTCGAAACCCGCCTGGCGGATCACCGGTCCTTCGTGGAAAACGCCAGGGAAGGCGGCCGGGAATTCAAATACGAGGCTTCGCAGTACGATTTCCCGGTCACTACCAAACGAGCCCGAGAAATCCGACTCTACGACATCGATCGGATCGAGGAAACGGACTCCGGCTACCGGGTTGTTCACGATCCCATCAACTCGAAGTAAAAGGTGCGTGGAACACGGCAGAGACCGCCGATGGCTTTTTCGGGGGTTGAGAAGCGGGTAATCGGGCCAAAACCTAGATGTCACAGCCGTGACTGGCTCGATCACCGGGTGGCAAAATACTGCCAGCATCAGTTCCTTTAAGTTTCCGTCCTCGTGAAGTCCGAACACATGGCACGAGAAACATGGGGCACACGAATCGGATTCATCCTCGCTGCGGTGGGGAGTGCAGTCGGACTTGGGAACATTTGGCGGTTCCCCTTCCAGGTCGGTCAGGAGGGGGGCGCGGCGTTCATGGTCATGTACCTGGCCTTCGTCGTGCTCATCGGGTTTCCCGCAATGCTCGCGGAGTTCGTCGTGGGGCGCAAAACTGATCTGAACGCTGTCGGTGGCATCCGTGAATGGGCCGGGGGCGCGTGGACCTATTTAGGGGGGTTATTCGTCCTCATCGGGTTCGTCATTCTTTCCTATTACAGCGTCGTGGGTGGCTGGGTCCTTCGCTACGTCGTCGGAAGTGTCACCGGTGGGTACACGGCGACCGAAAGCGCCGCCGCATACTTCGTTTCGATTGCATCGGGGACTGATGCCCTACTCTTCCACGCGATCTTCATGCTGATCGTGATCGGGATCGTGGCCCTGGGCGTCCAACAGGGCATCGAACTGGGGGTCAAGGTGATGGTCCCGGCCATCTTCGTGATCTTCGGCATACTCGCTGTGTACGCCTTCGGCCTGGCCGGTGCCGGCGAAGCCTATGCCTATTACCTCTCGCCGGATGTCGGATACATCCTCGAGAACTGGCAGAGTCTGGTTCCGGCGGCGGCCGGCCAAGGCTTTTTCACCCTCTCCCTGGGGATGGGTGTGATGATTACCTACGCGTCATATCTCAGTTCGGACGAGAACCTCGCACTTGACGGCGTGAGCATCGTCGTCTTGAACACCGGCGTGTCAATTCTCACCGGCCTGATCGTCTTCCCGATCCTGTTCTCTGCCGGCGTGGACCCGGCAACCTCCGGCGCTGGTGCCATCTTTATCAGCGTGGCTGAGGCGCTCATCGACCTGCCGTTCGGACAGATCGTGGGCCTGCTCTTCTTCCTGACGGTGGCCATCGCTGCGCTTTCCTCGGCGATCAGCCTGATCGAGGTTGTCGTCTCCTATGCGATCGACGAATACGGGATGGATCGAATGCGGGCAACCGGAATCATCGGGGTCGCGATCTTCCTACTCGGGGTCCCGGTGACGGTCAACACCATCTTCGTGGATCTGTACGACATCTTCGCGGCCCAGATCCTGCTGGTGCTGGGCGGCATTCTGCTCATGATCGCTATCACCTGGCTCCACGCGGACAAAGCCGTCGGCGAGTTGGAGAAAGGCATCGGCGATCTCGGCTCGATCGGCAGCCTCTGGATCTGGATTGTCCGGGTGCCGGTCGTACTGGTCCTGCTCGTCTCGCTGTACCTCGGTATCACCGGATACATCGACTTCCTGCAGGGGCCATTCGCCGAATACCTCGGTTCACTATAGACGATAACCGAACGTTTCTCGAGCGGATAATCAGTTACCGAAGAATAAATCGGGGCAACGTAATCCGGTCGTCCGACGCGCCAGGTCGGTCGAGAAAGCCCGGTTTGTCAAGTGCATCCGGGAGATCGAGCCGTGATCGAGGCACGTCTACCGCTTCGAAGGCTTCGGTGTCAGATTCCGTCTCGACGATGAGGTCCTCCCAGACGTCCCACTCTGGGTCCCCTGGTTCAAAGCCCGATCCGTTAGGAGAGCCAGTGGAGCCCCCACGCTCTCGAAGCGTCTCCCTCGCTCGGGTTTGCCCCTCGTCGAAAGCGATCTGGACGAGTCCCCGATGGTGTTCGCGCTGAAGCGCCTCGAGTTCCCCTTCGTGGGTCTGTCCCAGCGCCGCGTCTACTCCAAGCGCGAAGGCCCGAAACATCGCCGCTTCCTGGGTCATCTTTCTC
>JAGXLJ010000013.1 GCA_018334775.1 Halodesulfurarchaeum sp. | reverse complement strand
GGGAAAGGGTTCGTGTTCGTGAGCCACGAGGGTGACGTGTTCCCCTCCGGATTCATGCCGCTCAACGGGGGCAATGTGACCGAAACCTCACTAGTCGACATCTATCGGAACGGGGACCGCTTCGAAATGCTTCGAGATGACGCCCAACTCACCGGTTCCTGTGGCACTTGCGAGCATCGATCGATCTGCGGAGGCAGTCGCTCTCGGGCATATGCAGCAACTGGCAATCCGATGGCCAGTGACCCACTTTGCCCGTACGTCGAAACGCTCATTTCCGGGGAGAAGCCCGAAACCTACGCAAATGGCAACGGGTAGCGGACCAGCGGCAGGAAAGACAGGCGACGACACCCCTACAGTTGGCATCGTCGGCGCGGGGATATCCGGACTCGCGCTGACACATTTTCTCGAGGAACAAGGCGTCCAGACGCTGACTTTCGAATCAGCGGCAAGGCCCGGCGGGACGATTCAGTCCCGCGAAATCGATGGCCGGATCGTCGAACTCGGGCCCCAGCGACTCCGATTGGCCGGGCCAGTCAAATCCCTCCTCGACGACCTCGACCTCACCGACGATCTCCAGGAAGGCAACACAAACCAGCCGCTTTTTATCTACCACGATGAGGCCTTTCGGGTTGCACCATTGTCCATTCGTGAGGCACTCACGACGAATCTGCTCTCGTGGCGTGGCAAACTTCGGGTGCTCGCTGAGCCGTTCACGGACGGCCCGAAATCGGGTGAATCCGTCGAGGCGTTTCTCACCCGCAAATTCGGCCGCGAAGCCGCCCACCGGCTCTTCGCCCCGCTCTATACCGGGCTCTACGGGACAGCGGCCGACGACATGCTGGTCGAGTACTCCCTCGGCAAAGCCCTCGAACGGCATGGGATCGAGGGGTCGATTCTCAGAGCGGTCGCACCCTACGCCCTCAAAGGTCAAGATCCGCCACCGATCGTAACCTTCGAGGAGGGGCTGCAACGACTTCCAGCGGCCCTGGCCGACCGCCACGCGGACAGCATCGAGTTTTCGACTCCCGTAACGGCCGTCGAACCCGACGGAAATGGCTACGAGATCATCACCGACTCTGACCGATACTCCGTCGACGCAATCGCCATGACTGCTTCGGCACCGACGGCGGCAAGGCTCCTCAAACCGGTCGATCCGACGCTCGCCGGGACCCTTGAGGAGTTAAACTACAATCCGATCATAATGGTCCATCTCGCCGCCGACGGCGACATCGTGGGTCATGGCTGTCAGATCCTCCCGGAGGCGGGCTACACCACGCTCGGAATGACCTGGAACGCGAGCATGCTCGACCGGGACGACGTCTATACCGCCTATCTTGGTGGCGGTCGAGACGAGGGACTGCTCGAACGGGACGATGAAGAAATCGGGGCGATAGCTGCTCGGGAATTCGAATCGCTGCTCGGAGCGCACGCCACGGTGCTCAACGTGCATCGCTGGGAGCCGGGCATGCCTGCCTACGACCGCTCGTGGTCGGCCCTGGATCGACTGGATCCGCCGGCTGACATCGAATTCGTGACTAATTACACCGACCGGGCCGGGATCATCGGTCGAATCACTGACGCCAAAGGCGCAGCCGAGCGCCTCGTTGACGGAGAATGACCCGCTCGATCCGCCTGGCGAGAACGGCAGACGCCGAAGCCATCCGGGACATCCATCTCGCCTCGATCAAGGGCCTCGGGGGCGAGCGCTACACAGAGGCGCAAGTCGACGCCTGGGCTCACGAGCGGGACCCAGCAGACTACCCCATCGACGAGGAGGAGACGACTGTCTTTGTCGCCGAACAGGGCGGCTCGATCATTGGCTTTGGCTGGCTGACCCTGGAGGGTGACGCGGACTTCGAGGCCGAGGCGGATGGAAAAATCGGGGCGATCTACGTCCATCCCGGATTTGCGCGTCGGGGGATCGGGACGACGATTTACCAGGCTCTGGAGACGCGGGCCCGTGAGCGGGGGCTCGACTCGTTGGGATTGTGGGCATCGTTGAATGCCGTCCAGTTCTACGAGGTCCAGGGCTATTCGAAAGTCAGGGAACTCACCTACGAGTTCGGCGGCGAGGTCGAGGGACCGGCGGTGGAGATGCGAAAGACCCTGGACCGCTAATCGGCGAGCAGCGCGGCCATCTCGTCGATCCGCGTGTCATACTCCCCGATCGCTGTTTCAATGGGCGCCGGCTCAGCCATGTCTACCCCAGCGGTTCGAAGCACGTCGAGGGGATACTCGCTCCCGCCGAGGGCCAGCGCGTCGAGGTAATCCTGGGCGGCCGATTCTCCTGTACTTTCGATGCGGTCGACAATTGCCACGGCGGCGCTCAGGCCGGTCGCGTACTGGTACACGTAGAAGTTGTAGTAGAAGTGTGGAATGCGCATCCACTCCCTGCGAATCGTCTCCTCGACCTGAGCGGGGTCGTAGTACCGGGCCTTTCGGTCCCCATAGAGCTCATCAAGGCGGTCCGGAGTCAGCGGTTCGCCCGCCGCCGAGCGCTCGTGGATGTCCGCCTCGAAGGCCGCAAAGAGCGTCTGGCGGAACAAGGTCGATCGGAAACGCTCAAGAAACTGATCCAGCACGTGCGCGCGGAACTGCTCGTCCTCGACGGTGTCGAGCAGGTGATGGGTCAGAAGCGTCTCGTTGACGGTCGATGCCACCTCAGCGACGAAAATCTCGTAGTCAGCGTCGACGTATGGCTGGGCCTCGCTCGACAGTTCCGAGTGCATCGAATGCCCGAGTTCGTGAGCGAGCGTGTACAGGGAGGAGACGTCGGATTGCCAGTTCAGCAGAATGTAGGGCTGAGTGTCGTAGGTCCCGCCGGAGTAGGCCCCCGAGCGCTTGCCCCGGTTCTCGTAGACGTCGAGCCACCGGGATTCGATGCCATCGGCCACGCGGTCCTGATACTCCTCGCCCAGCGGCGCCAGGGCCTCGATCACCATCTCGGTAGCCGCCTCGTATTCGATCTCCGGGCCCTCGTCGGACGCGATAGGTGCGTAGACGTCCCACATCGCCAGTTCGTCCACGTCCAGGGCATCCGCTTTCAACCCGAGATGACGATGAAGGGTGTCGAGGTTCGATTCGACGGTGTCGACCAGCGCCTCATAGACCGAGACCGGCACGTTCGAGCCGTTGAGGGCAGCAACAAGAGGGGACTCGTAGTCCCGGATGTCGGCGCTTTTGACGTGTTTCCGGACCTGATGGTTCAACGCGGTCCCGAGGGTGTTTCGAACGCCATTCAACTCTTCGAAGAAAGAGTTGTACACCTGCTCGCGGAACTCTCGGTCGGGCCGTTGCAACAGCGAGGTGAAATTCGACTGGGTGATCTCGACGGGCTCGCCTTCGCCACCCTCGACGGTTGGAAACGTCAGGTCGGCGTCAGTGAGTTTTCCATAGACGTCCGAGGGAGCCGAGAGCACCTCGCCGAGTTCCGAGAGGACTTGCTCGACCTCCGCGGAACGGGTATGTGGGGCGAGTCGGAGTACGTCGTCCAAGTAGTGTTCGTAGACCGCGAGATCAGGGGTCGATTCGAGCATCACTTCGACGCGCTCCTCGGACAGTTGCTGGATCTCGGGCTCGATGAACGAACTCGCACTTGCGGCCTCTGCCGCGAGGGTCCGTGCGCGGGTCGCCCGACCCTGGGCTTTCTGGTCGCGCGTATCTTCGTCCGAGCGCATCCGGGCATAGGCCGCGACCTGTTCGACCTCCCGAGACAGTTCGTCCCGTGTGGAAAGCGCTTCGGAGAGAACCGCGCCGTCCTCATCGAGTCGGCCTTCGTACTCACGGATCGTGTCGATCCGTTCAGAAACGTCCTCGAATGCAGCCTCCCACTCCGCAGTGGTCTCGAAAATCGCCTCCAACTCCCACGTGTATTCGACCGGCAGTTCCTCGCGTTCGGGCACCTGCTCCATACCCGCCGTGGCACCCGCGAAGGATTAAGGGTTGTCGCCAGTCGGGTGGGGCCCGGGCTCCATCACGCCCCGTTTCAGTCGGGTGGTCACTTCGGCCCTGGTTCTGGCCTGGAGTGTCCGGTCCGCAAACGCTTCTTCGGCCATGTCGACAGCCGCCTGCTCGGCTTCGAACGTCAGGCCGTAGTCGACGGCTGTCAGCACGAGCGGATAGGCCGGTGCCGGTTGGATGCCGTCCGGTCCCGGAAGGGGCTCGGGGGAAAGCACCCGGTCGATGAAAGAGAGCGACGCTGCCCCGGTCCGGACCCGGTCGTAGACCGCGACCAGCCGGCGCACGAGTTGTCGTGGAAAGCCATCGGCCTGGACCCGGATACGACGGAAAACGCCGTCTTGTGTACTCGTCACAGAGAGATCCCGAACAGTGCCAGTCTCCTCTGCGGCCAGGTTGTGAAAGTCGTGCTCGCCCGAAAGCCGAGCCTCGATATCGTCGATCCGCTCCGGGTCGGCGTGTGGGGCATGGAGGAAGTAAGTGTATTGACGACGGTTCGCGTCGTGGATCGCATGGAAATCGTCCGGGACCGGTGTACTCGCCCACACGTGAACGTCCGTGGGCAGGTGAGCCGTAAACGGTCTGGGCGTGAGCCAGTCAGGTGCCTCGAAGGCCACGGTTTGGGCAAGTGCCGAGACGCCGGCATCGGTCCGTCCGGCAGCGGCCCAGCCGGCCGGTGTCTCCTCGAACTCGAGCCCGACATCCGCAAGTCCTTCCAAAAGCACGTCTTCGACGGTCGACACGTCGGGTTGACGCTGAAATCCGTAAAACGCACGTCCATCGTAGGCAACGCGGTAGGCTCGCATGCTCTGGCTTACTCGTAATCGGTGAGTCGCGGCTCCGGGTTCTTCCCCGGGAAGGTCTCGACCGGGACCTGTAATTGGTCACCCGAGGCCATGTTCTTGAGCGTCACCTGATCCTCTTCGAGGTCCTGTTCCCCCACGATGACGACCGTCCGGGCGTTGATCGAGTCGGCGTATTCGAGTTGGGCGCCGAAAGAGCGATCCGAGACGTCCGTCTCCACGACGTGGCCTGCTTCTCGCAAGTCCCGGACGATACGGGCGGCCTCCGACTGGGTGTCTCCGATCTGCAGCACGTAATAATCGGTTTCGAGGGCTTCCTCCGGCCAAACACCGGCTCGTTGGAGGAGGAGGGAGAGCGGTGCCAGGCCCGGTGCAACGCCGACTGCCGGCATGGATTGGCCGCCAAAGCTCTCGATGAGGTCGTCGTAGCGACCACCACCAAAGACCGCTCGGGAAACGTCCCCAGTCGAGTCGAAACACTCGAAGACGACTCCAGTGTAATAATCTAGCCCCCGGGCCGTCTCAAGTGAGAGGGTGATGTATTCCCTGACACCGTAGTCCTCGGCGGCCGAAAGCACGGCTCTAAGGTTCTCGACGGCCGATCTGACCCGCTCTGTCTCGGCGAAGGCGAGGAGTTCCTCGAGGTCGCCGGTTTCGAGGAGGGTTTCGAACTCCATGGCCTGGTCCCGGGTGAGTCCAGCGTCGACGAGCAGGTCGTGGTACTCGGCCCGTTCGATCTTCTCGCTTTTGTCGACGGCCCGGATGGCCGCCCGGGTGTCGACGTCCCCCGCCATCGATTCGAGGAGACCACCCAAGATATCCCGGTGTGACAGCCGGAACTCGAAATCCTCCGCCGTGAGGCCCAGCCCGCTCAGAGCGTCCGCCGCGTAGGCCAGGATTTCGGCGTCGGCAGTCGGGTCATCCGAGCCGAAAATATCGGCGTTGAGCTGGTAGAACTCCCGGAATCGCCCCTGCTGGGGTTCCTCATAGCGCCAGAAGGGGCGGGTGGAGAACCACTTGATCGGCTTTGCGAGGGCCTGTTGTTTCGCCACGACCATCCGGGCGACCGTTGGCGTGAGTTCGGGAGTCAGGGCCACGCCCCGGCCACCGTCGTCCTCGAAGGCGTACAGTTCATCGACGATCGCCTCGCCGCTTTTATCGACGTACATCGCCGTCCGTTCGAGGGCTGGAGTCCCGACCTCCCGAAAGCCATACTGCTGTGCGGTGGCCTCGAGGGTGTCGATCATCGCCCGACGGGCGGCCATCTCCTCGGGGTAGAAGTCGCGAAATCCCTTCAGCCGGTCGTACATGGTGGCGGATTGGGCCACCCGGCGCTTGTACCTGTCCATCCCACGCGGATGCGCCCGCAGAACGGAGAACCGTTAGTCCAGAGGTGTTGACCAGTTACCGTCGAGAGATGTTGAAACTCTTCGAATCGGGTTTCATCTCCTTGAGGAGTTCTTTCATCTTCTCCTCGTCGATCTTCTCGCGCAGCCGTCCGGACTGGGCCAGCGCGACGATCTGCTGTTCGACCTGCTCACCGAACTGCTCGCGGCTCATCTTGACGGTGTTGAGCCGCTTGCGAGCGCCGTCGGTGAGATGCTGGCGAAGGACAGCCTTCTTCTTGGCTTCGGCCTGGTCGCGCTGGGCCTCCATGGCCTCCTCACCAGCGCCCTCCCCGCCCTGACTCTCCTGTAGATCCTGGAGTTTCTTCTCGCGAAGCTCCTCGAGACGGTCGTCATCTGGGTTCTGGCTCATGCTACCCGATGATTGCCGACAAACGCTCAAAACCGTTACGCAAGAGACACCATGGGGAGTGCTGGTCCCGCCGCCTGTTGGCTAGCAGCCGTCGGTTTCGGCCTCGTCATCGAACCAGGCAAACTCGTGGTCGGCGACTAGCCCCACCGCAACCGGATCGTCCAGATCGACCGCTGCCGTGTGGTTGTGCATCGCTTCGAGGGTGGTGCCATCGTCGAGTTCGATCCGGTACCGGATCGTCGACCCCTCGTAACTGCGACGGCGAACGATCCCGTCGGCCTCGGAGGCTGGAACAGCGACGGCCTCGATGTCGTCCGGTCTGACCACGACAGCGACGTGGTTGCCGGACTCATCAGCCGAGAGGCCAGGCAGTTGGTCCAGAGTGATCGGCCCGATATGGGTCGAAACCGCATCTTCGCCGACCTGCCCGTCGAGGAACGTTGGGTTTCCGAGGAACTCGGCTACGAACCGCGACTCCGGGCCCGCAAAGACCGTCTCGGGATGGCCGACCTGTTCGAGATGTCCTTCACACATTACTGCGACCCGGTCGGAAATCGAGAGGGCCTCCGTCTGATCGTGCGTGACGAAGACCGTGGTGACTCCGGCCGCCTGCAGAATGCGTCTGACTTCCTCGCGCATACGCTCGCGGAGGTCCCGGTCGAGGCTCGAAAACGGCTCGTCCAGGAGCAGGACCTCCGGTTCGGGGGCCAGCGCTCGAGCCAAGGCGACCCGCTGTTGTTGGCCCCCGGAAAGATCCGACGGGGAGCGCTCGCCTGCCCCAGCGAGGCCCACCAGGGTGAGCAGTTCATCGACCCGTGCGGTCCGCTTTGCCTCCGACCAGGACTCGATTCCAAAGCCCACGTTCTCGGCGACGGTCATGTGAGAGAACAGCGCGAAGTCCTGAAACACCAGCCCCACGTCCCGGTCCTCCGGTTGGCGGAAGGTTTCCTCGTCCGCCACGGTCCTCCCATTAATGCGGACCCGTCCCGAATCCGGGCGTTCGAGACCGGCAATCGTCCGAAGGGCCGTGGTTTTCCCACAGCCAGAGGGGCCAAGAATCGTCAGCAGTTCACCGTCCTGCACGGACAATGTGAAGTTCCCGATGGCCGCCTCGTCCTCGAAAGTCGTCGTCACCGATTCGAGGGAGAGTACCGGGGTGTACGCCGTCGCTGCCGAACCCGTTTGGGGACGGACAGTGGGCGACGTTCCATCGGCCTGCGAGCGGTGATTGGTTCCCATAGATTTGCTCGGATCAGCCTTAGTAGCACTGAATCCGTCTCGACTGAGAACTTGTTTAGGCATTCCTAAAAAGTGTTCGATACGGGCATAGCGATATGGTTTTTGGCCGGCCTAAAACCATCACGCCTAAATATCTTTTAGGGTAACCTAAAAGAAGATGGTCGACGAAACGACTTCACCGGACCGAACAATTGAGACAGCAGGCCAATCAACTGAGCGGACCTGGACCAGACGGCGCGTCCTCGGGACCGCTGGGGCCGCCCTCGCGACAGGCATCTCAGGGTGTCTTGGCTCGGGCAGTGACGATCCATTCGAAAGTGACAGTCCCCAAGGGGCCCCGATCGACGGCGAGGGAATCACCTGGGACGATCTCGGTGACCTCGAAGGCGAACTGATCGTGTATTCAGGCCGGACCCGGGACCAGATCGATCCGCTCTTTGCCAAACTCGAGGAGACCTATCCGGATTTCTCGATCGCTAGCGATTACGCCAGTAACGAGGCCCAACTGAACAGCCTCACCGAGGAGGGCGACGCCACACCGGCGGACGTCTTTTACACCCAATCATCGGGAGCGCTCGCGGCTCTCAAAGAGGCAGGTTTGGCCCGTGACCTCCCGACAGACGTGGTTGATGCCGTTCCCGAGAGCAAACGAGACCCGGATGGCCAGTGGACCGGTGCCTCCGGTCGGGTCCGGGCCGTCCAGTTCAACACGGAAACCTGGACCCGCGATGAGTTGCCAACGGATATCTTCGCCTACGCCGAGGACGAGCGTTTTGCTGGCGAACTCTCGACGCGCCCGAACTCCGGCACGTTCAGGTCGTTCATCGTTGCGATGCTCGAACTCGAAGGCGAGGCGCGCACCCGTGAGTGGGTCAGGGCCCTGCTCGAAGACCAGGACGTCACGCTCTACTCGAGTGGCTCCCAGCAAGCCGAAGCCGTCGCCAATGGGGATGTTTCGGTCGGATTGGGCAACCAGTATTACGCCGCCCGTATCATCGGAAATCGACCGGACGCCCCACTGGATGTCACCTTCACCCAGGACGATCCGGGGGGTTTGTTCAATGTCTCCGGCACCGCGATACTCGAGGACGCCAGCAAGCCAAACCTCGCAGCGGAGTTCGTCAGGCACATCCTGGCCGTGGAGGGCCAGGCGTTCTTCGTGGAGACCAACGGCGAGTATCCCGTCGTTGACGGTGTCGACTACGACGGACCGCTCCCGAGTCTCGCCGAGCTCGAGCCGCCGACATTCGACCTCAACGCACTCGGCGACCTGGAACCGGCAATTGACCTCCTGCGCGAGGAGGGCATGACGGTCTAGGGGAGCATGGGTGCACTGACTGACCGCGTGACTGAGATCGGCCCAGCCGTCGGCCGCCTGCTACGGACCCGATCAACCGTCCACCTGGCGGCCCTCCTCATGGGAAGTGTCATCGCCCTTCTGGTGGTCTCGCCGCTGCTATGGCTTTTCCTCCGGGCTGGAGCAGTCGATCTCACCCGGGCGGCCGAGTTGGTCTTTGCACCCAGAACATTCGAAATCGGTGGCCGGAGCATCGCCCTCGTGGTCGCGACGACCCTCGCCTCGGTCGCGATGGGCGTTCCACTGGCCGTCCTGACCGCTCGGACCGACTTGCCGGCCAAGCGGTTTTTCACTGTCGTGATTGCGCTGCCACTGGTGGTCCCCAGCTACATCGGGGCGTTCGCCTTCGTTTCGGCCTTCGGCCGCCACGGCGAACTCACCTCCGTGGTGGGCCTCGAACTGCCTCGAATCGACGGGTTCCTCGGAGCGGTGCTGGTCATCACCCTCTACACCTACCCCTACGTGTTTCTCACCACCCGCGCGGCGCTCCGATCGATGGACGCCTCACTGGTAGAAGCCGCCCGAAGCCTGGATGCGAGCCCAGTGGACGCGTTCCGTCGGGTCACATTCCCCCAGATCCGACCGGCGATATCAGCTGGCGCGTTGCTCGTTGCGCTCTATGCACTCTCGGACTTCGGGACGCCGGCCTTCATGGGTGTCTCCGTGTTCACGAGTGCCATTTACACCGAATATGAGGCCTTCAACGTCGGGTATGCGGCGTTGCTTTCCATCCAGTTGCTCACCCTCGCCGGGGTCATCCTCTACATCGAATCCAAGACGGGCCAGGCACACGGCGAAACCGAGCGACATCATGGGACCCCGATCCCGCTTGGACGGTGGCGATACCCGGCGATGGCGGTGGTGGGCCTGTTGGGGGCAGTCACAGTGCTCCTGCCAGTTGGACTGTTTACCCTCTGGGTGCTGCGTGGCACCGGCGGCGCGGTCCCCTCACTCGCGTTCCAGCCCCAGCACGCGGTGAACTCAGTCACCTTCGCCTTGCTCGCGGCACTCACAGCGAGTGCGATGGCGCTTCCAGTCGCCTACCTCGGAGCCCGTGGCACGAGCCGAATCGCGCGTGTCCTCGAACGCGGGACCTACGTCGGCTTTGCCGTCCCTGGCATCGTCATCGGCCTCGCGCTCGTCTTTCTGGGGTCGACCACGGTCCCGTGGCTGTATCGGACCGTCCCGTTGCTGGTGTTCGCGTACGTGGTCCGATTCCTCCCCCAAGCCGTGGGAACGACGCGATCGGCGATCGTCCAGTTCGACAATCAGGTCGCAGAAGCCGCTCGGACGCTGAATGCCGGGCCCTGGCGCACGTTCAGGCAGGTGATCCTTCCCGGGATTGCACCAGGGGTCGTCGCCGGGGGGACCCTCGTCTTCTTGACGACGATGAAGGAGTTGCCAGCCACGCTCATGCTCCAGCCGATCGGGCGTGATACGCTGGTCACCATCGTCTGGGCCGCCCACGAGAGCCTCTATTACGAATACGCGGCGCTCCCGGCGCTCATCCTGATCGTCGTCTCCGGCCTCTCGATGGCCGTGTTACTGAGTCAGGAGGAAAACGGATTTTGAACTTCGTGACGGTGGAGTTTAATGGACTGAACCGGTAGTAATCGGTAATGGCGACATGCCCACTCGCGGACGACTGTCCTCATTTCTCCGAACAGATCAACGGGATGGGGTGTCAACACTTCGGGGACCGAGGCGGGATGGAGTGGTGTAATCACTACAGCCAGCCCATCGAGGACCTCAAGACAGCACCGGTGGTCCCCGGGGAGGAGGTCCTCATCGAGGTCACGGACATGCATGAGAGCGGTGCCGGTGTCGGGCACCACCAGGAAACTGGCTTCGTAATCATGGTCGATGGCGTCCTGCCGGAAGCCTGGGTCGAAGCGACGGTCGAGACGGTCAAGTCGAATTTCGCCCGGGCGACCCTCGATGCGAAACTCGACGAGCCGCCGGAAGACGC
>JAGXLJ010000012.1 GCA_018334775.1 Halodesulfurarchaeum sp. | reverse complement strand
GAGAAGAGAAGAAGAAGCATTCGATGGGGGTCATTTACAGAACACCCCCTCGCTCCACGATGAATTTGGAAATCGCGATGCTTGCGAGGAAATTCAAGAGCGCGTACACGATTGCGATGTCAAGGAATCCGGGTTGATCGAGGCCAACGGCAAGGAGCGCCAACACAACGACAGTGTTCGTCCCGACTGCATTGATCGCGATAACTCGGTCTTCCATCGTCGGTCCCTTCGCGACACGATAGAGGAGACCGACGGCGAAGAGAACTATAATCGCTGCCGCTCCGATGAGGAATGTATCGAGGGTCAAAATCCCTCCGTCGATCATTCCTCCCACCCCTCAGGTTGTTCGGGCTTTTCGGTTTCATCGTACTCACTGAATTCAGCAATTGATTCTCCAAACCCTCGCCTGGTCGGTGCTGATTCGGGATCCCGAACACTCCCTCGTTCTTTCGGCGTCGGGATACGCATCGCTTCTCGTCCACTGAAAACGAACCGCACCGCCCGTTCAAGGGACCCCTCCTCGAGGCCGTCCCGTGCGTCCTGTGTCAACGTATGGATGTAGAAACTATCTCGCCGGACATCGACAGTGAGCGTACCGGGGGTAAGCGTAATACTGTTCGCAAGAGTCGTCACTGAGTACTCGCCCCAGACAGCCCCATCAAACTGCCGCATTTTCGGGTCGATGGGGAGGTCTGGATGCAAGATGATATAGGCCACGCTCAGGTTTGCTTTCGCAATCTCCCAGAAGAGATACGTTCCGTAAATCAGCAATCGGAGTGACTGGCCGAGAAGCCTGGAAAAAACTGGCCTTCGCTCCGCGGTTATCCCGGCAAAAATGGCGGCTGAGAGTCCAGCGACGAGCGCTCCTGTCGCAAGGTTAAACGTGTCAAGTGTGCCGCCAATGATCAAATAAAACAGATACGAAACGCCGAAAACGAGTCCAAATTTCGAAATCGTCGCTGCTGAGGCGACTGGCGTGCGCCTCGTCACCCGCTCAATTGGCGCTTCCTCGACAGTCAATCCCGAGGTTTCAAGATCAGCTTTGAGCGGTCGTAAGAGCGGTGCCGTCCCACCAGGTCGATACTCCGGATCGAGGATGACCTGTTGGATGTTATGGGCCCGCGCATACTCATAGAGGGCCGATGCAAAATCCGCTGGCGAAAACAAATACCGGTCCGCTCCAATAGTCTCCGTGACGATTCGAATGGGAAGGTCTCCATCTGGCACCTCCTCACCCAAATCTTCGCGAGCCCACAGCCGCACCTTATCGAGGAGCTCTGGGGCGTTCCCTTGAACCACGTCAGTGCCTTTGATCGGGCGCCAACGAATGGGATAGATGAAATGAACAACTGGCTTCCGTCCGCTTTCACTACCCGCATCCCGTGCCTGCCGAACAACATAGGCCACTGTCTCCCGTAACGTTTCAGAATCGTTGACCGGAATCAGTAAATCCTCTGTGGTTGTTGGCATTTCTCATCCCACCCCCGTCGCACAGAGCGACACTCTGTTCCATCCATCAGGCATCGTACTACACTCAATTTGCGAAGGGGGGACAAAACCATTTCCGCTCTCCGTCCGGGGCCGGTTATTTGCCGTTTTGAGTGTTTTGGGCCTCCAAAACCCTTGAAACACTCTTAGAGTCCGTCCTGAGCCCCACTTGCGCCGAAGACAACCAGAATCGCCAGATTTTATTTCCGACACCGGGTACAGTCGACATGGATCAACTCGAACGATCACTTTTGGACGCCCCAATAATCGAGAAGGGCGACTACCAATATTTCGTTCATCCAATTAGCGATGGCGTCCCCATGCTCGAGCCGGGACTGCTCCGTGAAATCGTCATCAAGATCATCCGGAAGGCACGACTTGAGGACGTCGACAAGATCGTAACGCCCGCAGCGATGGGGATTCACATTTCGACGGCCGTCTCCTTGATGACCGATATTCCACTTGTCGTCATCCGCAAACGCCAGTACGGGCTCGACGGAGAGGTCGCCCTCTCAAAGCAAACTGGCTACTCGGAGGGAGAGATGTATATCAACGACGTCGACGAGGGTGATCGCGTCCTGGTACTCGATGATGTCCTTTCCACAGGCGGGACCCTGCGGGCGATAATCGAAGCCCTCGACCACATCAACGCGGATGTGGTCGATACGGTGGCAGTGATCAAAAAAGCCGGTTCGAACGAACTCGAGGAGACGGGACATGACGTGAAGACCCTCATTACAGTCGAAGTAGAGGAGGGTGAGGTCAACATCGTAGACGGAGAATCGGAGTAACAGGCCATTCCAAATTCGTTTCGACGGTCGACTCGGTTTTATCGGTGGACACGCCACGTAATGAGGCTCTCGGCGACGTAATTAATTGTCATCCCAACCCCGATGCCAATCAGGTTTGCAATCGTTGGCCAGAAATCGGCCCCAGAGATGATTAGTGAGATGTCCGTCCAGGCCGTCAGTACATAGAGGGTCCCGAACGCGACTGCCAATCCGCCCAGCCGAACTGTATGAGATTTGATATATCGGCGGCCTATTGCAGCGATGCCCTGTCCGCCTTCTCTGGCAAACGTCCACCGATCGTTGAGTAGGAACATGAGACTGATCGACGCCTCGGCGCCGACTGCCTTTGCCGCCAGTGGTGGAATCGTAATGACACCAGTGAGGAGAAACACGATTATCGTTTCAAGAGTGGCCCCACTAATCCCCACCGAGACGAACTGTCCAATACGCGCACCGGAGGCAAGCGCCCGCAAACGGGCTTGCATACCTGCAACCAGTTCCTCGAACCAACTCATGAATTTCGTTCGACGAGTGGAGTTTTATCTGGTCGATGTGCTATCGACTCCGATCCCGGTTCCTGACTGGTCAGGTCGCGTGCCCGCTTCCGAACAGAAACAAGTGCTCGAAGCAATTCTGGAACAGCACTGGTCGTTCTAACAGTCGAATCCGGATGGTCTTTCCAGATGACGGGAACTTCTGTGACGGTGTAGCCACGCGCGTGAGTTATACCCACCACCTCGATGTCCCAGGCGAAACCAGGTTCATAAAGGTCCGTTCGAATCTCAAGCCATGCCTCCCGCGTCAATGCCTTTGCACCACACTGATAATCGCGCAATTGGACCGACAGAAACCGTCGAGCGAGCCAGGCGAACACGTCCCCGAGATGCTGTCGAAGCACGGTCTGATGAGACCTGACTTCGGCCCCAGGATGTCGACGTGACCCGATAGCGAGATCGAACTCACCTGTCTGAACGGCTTCGACGACTGAACCCATCGATTCGGCTGGCGTGCTTCCGTCAGCATCCACAAAGGCCAGGACATCTGTCTCGAGGGCTTCGAAACCAGCCGTAATAGCTGCGCCCTTGCCTCGGCGGGTGTCGACAGCATTGATAGCGGCCGGCGAGTCTGCAAGGGCAGTCACTGTGTGGTCCGCAGGCGCGTCGAGTTCAACCCGGATCTCCTCCGGTTCAATTTCGCGGTCAAGGGCCCGAAGATACCGCTTCAACAGATCGACATCTGGGCGATATGCGGGCACCACCACACCGACGGACCGACTCATTTCCCGGAACTCTCCCACACAACCAGTAAAAGAGTTCGATACCGATATTCGAAGAGCCGGGTCGCCGAGTCGGTCCACAAGGTGTATAGGGGAATCCGGAAAAAGGCACTTCTGTGCAGGTCGGACTCGTCGCAGTGTGGCTCGGCCTCTATCTGGGACTGGGAGTGCTTGCGCTGCCGCTTGCAAGCCGTCTCTTTCGAGATTTCGCCGATCGAGGGGCTGGACTGGCCATTCCCCTCGCGTTTGCGATCGTCGGTCTCCTGACTTATTGGCTGGGCCAGTTCCGATTCGATTGGGTGACAGCCCTGCTCGGGGTGGTCGGTCTCACCACACTGTCAGGGATTGCGCTTTGGGACGGCGTCGAGATCGACTACCGCCGATTTCGAACCGCTACAGTGGTCTTTACGCTGGCCTACCTGTTCTTGATACTGATTCGATTGTACCGACCAGGCGCGTTCCCGGGCGGGGGTGAGAAGTTCCTCGACTTCGGCCTCCTCGCATCACTGCTCCGGGCGACAGCGCTCCCACCAGAGGACATGTGGTTCGCCGGGGAATCCGTCCAGTACTACTACGGCGGCCATATGCTCGCGGCAGTATTCGCGATGCTAACGGATACGGCCCCACGGTTTGCATACAACACCGCTCTCGCAGGCTATTATGCAGTTTATGTCACGGCCGCCTGGGGACTTGCGTCCGTGATCGCCGCCGAACTCAATCGGTCCTACTGGGTCGGGGGCGCTATCGGGGCCTTTTTCGTTGGGCTGGCCAGCAACCTCTCGACACCGGCCCGATTGCTCGTCTGGCTGCTTCCCGACTCCCTCGGAACGCAATTCGCCGAGCTATTTGGACTCGAAATCGTTGGGCTAGCGACCGGAGCGTTCAATTTCAACTACTGGTATGCAAGCCGCGTAATTCACGGCGATGTGGCAGGCAACTGGCAACTGATTACGGAATTCCCGTTTTTCGCCTTCCTCAATGGCGACCTCCACGGACACATGATGAGTCCCGCGTTCCTGCTGCTTGGAGCGGGACTGGCGTTTGCCTACTGGAAACGACCGGCCGGGGACCGGCGTGGACGGCTGCTGCGTCTCATCGCCATTGCTCCAATCGGTGGCTTACTCGTCCTGACAAATACCTGGAGCGCCCCCGCAGTATTCGGCATTGCCCTGTTGGCACTCGTTTTCGCGCCGGCCACGCCAAGGTCCCTCCTCCCCCAGGCCATTAGCAGTCGGATCGACACCGCGCTTTCATCAAAGCCCATCAGGACAGAAGTGAGCCGAATCGTCGTGGCTACGGGGTTCGCACTCGGATTGGCAGTTCTGGGTGCAATCGCGGTATTGCCATTTCTTACTGGGGCTGCAAGCGGCCGCTCAGTTGGGTTTCTGCCAACGCCAAGAAGCAATCTCGGTGGATTATTGTTAGTATACGGTGCCTTCCTCGGGATCAGCGCCAGTTATCTCGTAGCACGAGCACAACGCACTCAGTGGTGGAGAGTGGCCGTCGGTTTCGCCGTCTTGCTCGTGGCCACCGCAGCCGTTCGAGCAACGGCACTAGTGCTCTTCGTTCCGCTCCTTCTCGCTGGGTGGTATCTGCTCAGAACACGATCCGATGTCTCTTTCGAAACTGTCCTGCTCGTGGGGTCACTCGGGCTCTTGGTTCTCATCGAGTTCGTCTATGTAATCGAAGAAGCGGGACCTGGTCGAATGAACACCGTCTTTAAAATCTCCGCCCAGGTCTGGGCACTTTGGTCCGTCGCGACTGGGGCGATGGCGGCCTGGCTTGTCGGTCCGAACGGGCCACGAGTGGCTCTCGCCGAAACTACGGCCCGGTGGTGGCAGAAAACGAAATCGATACGAAACTCCACGGGAGCAGATTCCAGTGAGGCCCCAGTAGAAGGGCGATCAACCGGGAAACAACGCCTCGCGTCCGTGTTGCTCGTCGGTCTCCTCATTTCACTTGCCATCTATCCCGCTTTGCCGACGATGGGGGCGATCGGAAGTGCCCCAAGCAACCCAACACTCGATGCCCATGCGTACATCGAATCGGATCACCCGGAGGAAGCCGACGCTATCGAGTGGCTGGCCAACCGCTCGGGACAACCGACCATGGTATCGGCACCTGGAACAGAAATCTATCGATGGGTCAACGGTCCATCGAGTATGACTGGTATCCCAACCGTCGCCGGGTGGGTCCACGAAGTCGGGTATCGGAGCTCGGAACCGTACTGGGACCGTGTGCGGGACGTCGAAATCATCTACGAAACGTCGGAGCCAAAGTCACGAATGCTTCTGCTCGAAAAGTACGACGTGACCTATCTGTATGTGGGCCCGATCGAGCGCGATCGGTACGGCCCGTCGGATTTCGCCACCGAACCGGGCATTACGACGGCATATTCGGACGGAAACGTGACGATCTATCGGGTGACGTGACTCGGGCCCCGAAAGCTCCGGCCTGAAAAGGAACCAGTTAGACTGCGAGACTCCCGGCCCGTTTTTTGACCTCGACGTCCGCTTCGTCTACTGCCTCCACATCGAGGAAGTGTGGGATGTACCGTTGTTTCTCGAAGTCCGCCTGCTCTTCGGGTTGACCCGCAATACACCACAGCTGCACCCGGTCCGGCCCGTGCCAGTCACCGTTGCGGGTGACCTGGAACAACGTGTATTCCTTGCCGTCGACCTCGACGATGCCGTCCTTGCGTACGCCCGGGTCGCCGTGGATGATGAGCCGCTTCATACATCGCCGTTCGTCGACCCGGGGAGTAAACGTTTCGAAGGCCGACGGCGCCCCAAAAGTCCACGGGTGGACCGGCCCCCGAACCAAACGCATTTTAACTCCCCCTCACCAACCTCATTTCAACAGGAACGATTTCCATGGAGATGCCACGCCGAATCAATACGTACTGTCCGCATTGTGATACACATACAGAACACGAGGTCGAAAAAGTCCGTCGGGGCCGGGAAACCGGCATGAAGTGGGCCGACCGCCAGGAGAAACGGGGCAAGTCCACTATCGGGAACGCAGGCAAGTTCTCGAAAGTCCCCGGTGGGGACAAACCCACGAAGAAAACGGACCTGAAATACCGCTGTGGCGAATGTGGGAAAGCCCACCTTCGCGAAGGATGGCGGGCCGGAAAACTCGAACTTACGGAGTGATTTCCATGCCAGGAAGCTTCCTTCACGTCGAGTGTCCGGACTGTGAGAACGAACAGACTATCTTCGAGAAGGCCTCCTCGGAGGTCACTTGTGCCGTTTGTGGCACGACGCTTGCCACCCCAACAGGCGGCATCGCCGATCTCGACGCCGAGGTCCTCGAAGTCGTCGAACAGCGATGAAATACGAGGGCTGGCCCGACCCCGGCGAACTGGTGGTCGGCAAAGTCGAAGAGATCGAAGACTTCGGCGTGTTCGTCGATCTCGAGGAGTATGAAGGGAAACGCGGGTTAGCCCACATCAGCGAGGTCGCCTCCGGATGGATCAAGAACATTTCCGATCACGTCAAAGAGGGCCAAACCGTGGTCGCGAAAGTCCTCGATGTCGATCGGTCCTCCCAGCAGATCGATCTCTCGATCAAGGACGTCAACGACCACCAGCGGTCCGAGACGATTCAACGCTGGAAGAACGAGCAAAAGGCCGACAAGTGGCTCACGCTCGCCTTCGGGGAGGACATGCCGGACGATCAGTTCCGGGACGTTGCAGACGAACTCCTTGACGAATTCGGGAGTCTCTACGAAGGGTTCGAACAGGCAGCGATACACGGGGAGCCTGTCCTCGAAGACGTCGATCTCCCGCCTGAAGATATCGACGCTATCGTCGAGACCGCCCGCGATAACGTTTCGGTTCCGTACGTGACCGTGACCGGCTACGTCGACATCCAATCGCCGGATCCGGACGGTGTCGACGATGTCCAGGCCGCACTCAAGGCGGCGGAAGGGAACGGCGAAATTCTGGAGGAAGTCGATATGGAAGTCACCTACGTCGGTGCACCTGAGTACCGAATCCGAATCCGGGCCCCAACGTACAAAACCGCCGAAACGGAACTCGAAGCCGCAGCTGAGCGGGCGATTGAGGTAATCGAATCCGCCGGCGGAACGGGAGAGTTCCATCGAGAACGACGTTCCGACGACGAATAACTGCCCGTGAAATCAGACATTCGCATCTGTCGTGACTGGAAAACTGCCCATGAGCGACCGGTGTATACACTTGGTTCGACCTGCCCGAAGTGTGACGGGCCGTCGGCCAATAGTGCACCCGCGAAATTCGATCCTGCCGATCCCTATGGGGAGTACCGACGCGCTCTTAAGGAGCGTCGCCAACCCTAGGGATATGAAAGAGATCGAGGTCGAGCAGGTCGCTGAGTCCGACCTCGACGACCCTGTTTTCGTCGAGGGATTGCCAGGTGTCGGCCACGTTGGGAAACTCGTCGCCGAACACCTCATCGAAGAGACAGACAGCACCCTGCTAGCTCGGGTGTACTCCGAACACTTCCCCCCACAGGTCGGCATCGATGACAGTGGTGTCGCCAACCTGGCCCATGCCGAGCTGTACGCTGTCCCGACCGACGGGCGTGACTTGATCGTCCTTACTGGTGATCACCAGGCTGGCGATAATACGGGGCAATACAGGTTGTCTGAGACGTTTCTCGACGAATCCGAACGGCTTGGAGCCGAGCGGGTGTACTCACTCGGAGGGGTTCCAACCGGGGAACTGATCGAGGAGTATAGCGTTCTCGGAGCTGTCTCCTCGGAAGCGTTGATCGATGATCTCGAAGCGGCCGGTGTTGAATTCCGCTCCGAGGAACCGACCGGTGGCATCGTCGGCACGAGCGGCCTCCTTCTCGGGCTTGGAAGCCGACGCGGACTCGAAGCTGTCTGTCTGATGGGGGAAACAAGTGGCTATCTGGTCGATCCGAAAAGTGCCAGGGCCGTTCTCGACGTGCTTCAAGAACGACTCGAGTTCGATATTCCGGTCGAAGCGCTGGACGACCGGGCCGACGAGATGGAGGAAGTCATCAGCAAATTGCAAGATATGGAAGCGGCCCAAAGTCCAAGCAGTGGCGAAGACCTTCGGTATATCGGCTGAAAACGCTCAATCCATCACGGAATAGGACGTTCCGGATTCTCGAAGCGGGTCGGTTACCCGTCCGACTTCATCAGCAGTTGCAACGACAGTAACATCCACCCCTCGTTCAGCCGCTCGGGCGGCGACTGAGCCGACTGCAAACCGCCCATCTACCGCCCTGTCGATTTGCTCCAGTGCAACCACTGCCTCGATGCCGGCGGCTAAAACCAATTGACTGCCTGTACACGCCCGTTCCAGAGCCTCGGCATCCACAGTGCGGCTCCCACCGGACCGAACCGGTGCAACCTGATAGACGCCGACCTCACCCGGCGAGAAATCGATCACTCCTTCGAACCCGGAAACGCCGACCGCATCGCCCGCAGATGCGTCGGTGGTCACGGTCCCAGTAGCCGGGCCGTGATCGCCGGGAACAGCGTGGAGCATTCCCTGTTGCATTTCGAGGGTGACAGTATCCCCCTCATCGATGTCTTCGACCGCAATCGCAGCATCCTCCTCCACCCCACCGAGAACATCGTCGGCAACTCGATCCGTGAACCGGCGAATATCCGTGGTATGCCCCAACAACCAGTCGACACCTTCGTTCGTAACTTGATACCTGGAGCGGCCGTGTTTCACGACGAGGCCGTCCTCGACGAGTTCGCGGATGTACTCCGAGACCGCCTGACTCGTCACCCCCACCTCGTCGGCGATTTCACCCTGGCTGACGGCCGGTTGGCGATCAGCGATCTCGACGAGAATCCGGAATCGGGTCGCCTCCCGTTTGTCGTCAAGAACCTCGACCATATGCAGGTCTCGAAGGCGCCGATGAAAACTGCACCGGTTGAGACAGTACATCTTTGGCTTTTGCTCTCGATGTGTCATTGTGGACCCGTTTCCAAGGGTCGAGTACGAAGATAGAGCGGTTTGGTTTCCGGACGCGGAGACGCTTGTGCTTGCTGATCTCCATCTGGGGCGTGTGCGTCAATCGAGAGTCGATTTCCCGGTCGGTGACGGGAAAGACCTTCCCAACCGGCTCGACCGACTGTGCGAGCGTTACGAGCCAACAGCGGTCGTTGTTGCAGGTGACCTCGTTCACGCCTTCGATACAGTTCCCTATGGCGTCGCCGACGCAATTCAGAATCTCGTCGATGTCGTTGTCGATGCTGGGGCCGAACTGATCGTCACGAGCGGGAATCACGATCCGACGTTGGAACGGGTCGAGTCCCTCGATCCAGTCGACGAATATCACTTGGATTCCTCGACAGTCGTCCATCACGGACACGAACAGCCCACAGCAAATACTGACCGCTACGTCATTGGTCACGAACACCCGGCACTGACCATCGAGGGGAACCGACGACCCTGTTATCTTGAGTGTTGGGCCCAACACGGAGAGGCGTCAGTGCTCGTGCTTCCCGCGTTTAGCCGGGTCGCAGTGGGAACGACTGTAAACGACCTGAAAGCGGCCGATTCGATGTCACCACTGCTGACGGATACCGATGCATGTCGGCCGATCGTATCCACTACAGATGAGTCCTTGTCGTTTCCGCCGCTTGGAAAGCTACGACCCCATCTTTAGGGGTCACTTTGCTGGATTGCCTCGGCGGCGAGTCGTCCACTCCGAAACGCTCCATTGATCGAGGAATCCGTCGTGAAGTCACCGGCGAAATAGATGGCCCCCTCCGGTTCGGAAACCTCCGGCAACGTCTCGTGAATTCCTGGTGGTTGCGCGTACTGCGCAAACGGAACATCAACTGTCTCGACCAGTTTGAGATCGTCGAAGGACGCGGCCGGGTACCACGAGGCGATCGTCTCTTGTGTTTTTGCTGCATCGCTATCTGGTGTCTCGTCGGTCGTTCCCGGCGTACTCGCGGCCAACAGCGCTCGATCACCGACCGCGTATGAGGGCGCCACTGCGGACAGGTTTACCACCTGGTTCGGAGTCTGGCCGACCGCGTTGAGGTGAATTCTCGGTTGATTAGCAATCGGATTGGGTGCCGGGACTTCGAAGTACTGGGTCCGAACAGATCTGCCCGTTGTCGGAATGGATCCGATGCCGGTCAATCGATGACTTTCTTCGGGTCCGGCCGCCACGACGACCGTTTTTGCACTGACCGTTTCACCGGCGAGATCGATCGTCACCGGCCCGGTCCCAGCAATTCCCTCGACCCGGGTGTCAGTGTGGATTGTGGCACCATGATTTCGTGCACGGCGTGCTAACTGACGCGGTATCGCTTGCATTCCCGTTTCGGGGATTGCGGCCACGCCCTCTGTGAGCATCCGGAACGTGAACTGGAAGACCCGACTGGACGTTTTCAAGGACCGGTCGAGCGTGATACCACCGTAGAAGGGCGCCGCAAACGACTCGATAAACCGGTCGGAGAACCCTTTGTCACGGAGATACGAGACGATCGTCTCGTCTGTCCCAGAATACACGTCCTCACGGGACTTACCCTTGAGAGCCAGTCGA
>JAGXLJ010000267.1 GCA_018334775.1 Halodesulfurarchaeum sp. | reverse complement strand
ACCGAATATGACCCACCGAAGCTTGATTCCACAGCGGATGAGGAGATCGCAAAGGAGGCGGTAGCGATCGATTTCGAGACGGTAGAACGAACCGTGGATCCTGCTGTGGTCGCTGCCCGAAATCCGCTTCAGACTGGGTTACTTCGTTTCGTCGAGACAGCGAATGGCGGCCGGATCAGCAACGGGGCTACGCTTCTTCGGGCTGGTGACGTCGGCATAGAATCGCTCGAAACAGCGGTGTTTTCCACACCGCTTCAGATTGACGGTGAACGGGTCAGTTTGCTCGTTCCGGAGGGAGTCAGAACGACGGGTGAGGATGCCGGGTCGGTCCTCTGGCTTTTCTCGGGGCCGGACGTGGAATCCGCATCAGCGTCATTGCAGGTTCCTGAAACCGACGGCGGTCGCTTCTATTGGTTGCCCACGGATGAGTTCTTTCCGGACCCCAATTGGCGATTAACCGCTTCTTCAGATGCTGGTCCCCAGGCAACCGGACGGTCGATTCCGGGCTGGCCATCGGGCGGAACTGATGGGGGGAAGGTGCTGGTTATTGCTGGCGACCAGTCAAACGAGGTGGATGGGGGGTCTGAGGAAACTCTGCTGGGAACCGATATGGGGCTGCAACCGGCGAATGCAGGAGAGGAGATCCCAATGGCTGACACCCGTTTTGCCATCGTCGATGCCAAAAACCCGTCACTGGGCGAGGACCGTTTGCAAATGGAAGGGTCCGAAACCGTCAGCTCGGAGACCCTCTTTGACGCTGGGGCCCCCGCTCCATTGGCGGGCGCGACGTTCAGTCTGGGAACACTCTCGACGCCGGACGTGTCGGTCGCAGGACAATCGGCGAACCCGCTTGGGTCGATGGACACCACGGAATTGCTCCAACACGACACGGCCCGGAAAATCATTGTCCGCGCGGGGCTTACTGACGGTGTTACGGCCGAATGGATTGATGGGCCTCGCGAAGTGAGCGGGGAGTACGAACCGCAGACGGTAACAGTGTTAGATACCGATTCCACTCTCAGGAGCTTCGTCGGCGTTGTCAGCGGTACGGATGGCCCCTGGGCGGTTGGAGTACACGTAGCGAGAGTGATGGCGGAAGACCGCGTTGTCGTCGCTGGCGTTCATCGGCATCCGATCGGTTCGAGAGAAACGGGCTTTGAAACTGGGGATGGGTGGCGACAAACGATTTCCAGGGCCCGGGATTATATGGACACAGCCTGTGGCAGACTGCAGACGCTCTGAGTGGGCGCTCCCGGACGTCGTTCCAGAAAGCGGTATCTAAGTGGTGTTCTGGACTGGTGCTGGTCCCCGTCCGAATTTCTCGAAGATTTGAAGAACGATTCCACCCGAAAATCGGTTCCCGCGATCCCTCGACAATCCGCCTTCCTACTCGACTGCGACGCCTGGATTCAGGACTCTTCTGATTCCCCCCGCAACTCCTCGAGTTCCGCCTCGACTTCCGATTCGTCGACCTGGGCCTCGAGTTCGGCTTTGACTTCCTCGGCTTGTTCCTCCTCCGGCGTCGCCGGTTCCGTCTCGGTTTTGCCCTCGGCCTCGCGGAGTGTTTCCATCTCGGCTTCGAGTTCGCGTTCCTCCCGGCCGGCCTCGAGTTCGCGGTCGATCTGGTCCTGGTCCGAGATCGCACTGTCCAGCACCCCCCGTTCTTCGAGTTCGTCCAGGGCGGAGGCACGGGCCTCCATCTCCTCGGTTTTCTCGGTTGCCTGCTCGATCGACCGGTTGACATCCTCCATCTCGTCGCCGACGCCAGTGATGGCCTCAGACACGCGAGTCTGGGCTTCAGCGGCTTCGTAGCGGGCCTTGACGGTCTCCTTTTTCGTCTTGAACTCGTCGATCTGGCGCTTGAGATCGGCCTTCTTCTCTTCGAGTGAGGACTGGGTCGATTCGAGTTCGTGAACCTGGGTCGCCAGATCCTCGACTTGTGACTGCTTTGCCTGTTTCTTTTCGAGGGCGCGTTTGGCCAGGTCCTCACGATCCTGGGCCATCGCCTCCCGAGCCTGGTCGTTGTGCTTCTCGATGTTCTCCTTCAGCCGGTCCCGCTGGACCTCGAGACGTTTCTTTTGGGCGGTGATATCCGCGATCCCTTTCTCGACATCGGTAAGCTCGTCCCGCATCTGCTGGTACGAATAATCCAGGGTCTCTTGGGGGTCCTCGGCCCGGCCGATGAGTGCGTTGAGCTTTGAGCGAACGAGAAAGGACAGACGTGAGAGCAGTCCCATGGGGGCCGGTAACGGCTCCACCGTTAAAACGTTCGCTCCCTCGTCCGAAATGGTTTTGCCCGCCGCTACCCCACAGTCAGTATGCCGACAGAGACCGGATACGACCCCTCGTTGGGGAACAAGTTCATTTTCGTCACTGGCGGGGTGATGTCGGGCCTCGGGAAGGGGATCACTGCGGCGAGTTTGGGCCGTCTGCTCGAGAATGCGGGCTTTGACGTGACGGCGGTCAAGATCGATCCGTACCTCAACGTCGACGCGGGCACGATGAATCCCTATCAGCACGGGGAAGTCTACGTCCTCAAGGACGGGGGCGAGGTCGATTTGGACCTGGGGAACTACGAACGGTTCCTCGACATCGACATGACCTTCGATCACAACGTCACGACGGGGAAGGTCTACCAGCACGTCATCAATCGTGAGCGGGCGGGGGACTATCTCGGGAAGACCGTCCAGATCATCCCTCATATCACCGATGACATCAAACGGCGCATTCGCGAAGCCGCCGAGGGCCACGACATCTGTCTCGTGGAAGTCGGGGGCACGGTGGGTGACATCGAAGGGATGCCGTTTCTCGAAGCGCTCAGGCAGTTCGTCGACGAGGAACCCGAGGAGGACGCCCTGCTGACCCACGTTACGTTGGTTCCGTACGCCCCCAATGGCGAACAGAAGACCAAACCCACCCAGCACAGCGTGAAGGAACTCCGTTCGATCGGGCTCCGACCGGATATCATCGTTGGCCGGAGTGACGAGCCGCTTGAAGAGGAAGTCCGGGAAAAAATCGCGCTCTTCGGGGACGTTCCAACCCAGGCGG
>JAGXLJ010000011.1 GCA_018334775.1 Halodesulfurarchaeum sp. | reverse complement strand
GAGACTTCGATCGAAAACGGGTCCTCGGTCTTGAACTTAACTGCGGCCGGACTCAGATAGAGGGCCCCCTTCTCGAATGTTTCGTCTGTGATCCGACCCCCGACCTTCGCGGGATGTTTGATAGCCACTGTCGTTTTGTTGAGAATTCCTTTGAAGAGGAGATCGGTAAAGCGTTCGACCGTATCATCAGCGCCTTCGATGAGCGCAACGCGTTTTGATTGGCCGTCCTCGTACGCGACACTCACCGTGTCCTCGAAAAAGGCTCGCAACTCCTTTGGGGCGCTCCCATACGCGATGTCGAAAACGTCCCCGATGGGGACCGAAATCCGATCGTCAGGAGTCACGAGGACCACCTGCTGCCGGTTCATCAACACTCGACTGCGAACGGGTTCAGCGTAACTCCCGGTATCAGGGATCACATCCGTGACGAAGTCCGCGACGACGGAATCTGCCATTGACTATGGTACTGAAACGGTTGTAAGGGGGCGACTTAGGTTACTCGGATTCAGTCAAGCGATAGATCCGCAGGCGGGGATCGACTGCTTCGAACCGATCTTTGATGTCCGGAGGCAGTGTCTCAGTTTGCCCGAGTACGAGGTAGCCCCCCGTTCGGAGGGATCGACTGACCGTCTCGAGGATCGGCCGTTTATATTCGGTGTCGAGATAGATGCAGACGTTTCGGCACAGGACCAGGTCGAAGCCGTCTTTTGCATCGCCGGTGATCAAATCGTGGCGTTTGAAGGACACCAGGTCCGACGCGGACTGCCCGATAGATATTTGATCCCCATCGCTTTTCACGAACTGGTCCGGGGAGTCGAGAAACGACAGTTGCTCGTCGAGGTCCGTCGTTCGGCTACTCCTATAGACGCCCTGCCGGGCCCGATCAAGCGCGTTTTCATCGATATCTGTGCCGAGGATGTCGACAGATCTGGACGAAAGGCCACTATCGAGAGCCAACATGGCCAGGGAGTACGGCTCCCGGCCATCGGCACAGGCGGCACTCCAGATGTCCAGGGACCGTGACCCGGCGTCGAGTTCCCGAAGCACGTCCTTGAGAGCCGTCCAGACTTTCTCATCCCTGAAGAAACTCGTGACATTGACCGAAAGCGTATCTAGCAGTTCGGCTCGTTCGCTGGTGCTGTCTCTGAGTAGGGCGCGGTACTCGCCGTAATTCTGTACGTCGGTTCGGCGCATCCGTGCCGAGATCCGACGGTCGAGATAGGACTCTTCGTAGTAACTCGAGGCGAAACTGGTCTCCGATTCGATGTAGGTCAGGAGGTCGTCAAAGTCACTCATAGTTCTGTCGGGGCCGCATCGACACGTTGGATGTGCATGGTTCCGGTCCTCGGCTGAAAGGTCACCGAGCGCCCGGAATTCCCGCCGGTGTCATCCCCAGCGAGTTCGATACCCTGGCGATCCAGCACTTGGTTGGTCTCAGCCACGTTCTTATCACCGACCGGCTCGCCGCTGTCGAGGTTGAGCATTGAACTCCCCCCAGCAATCTTCGCGGTCAGCTTGTTCGGATCGGCACCGAGTGCTGTCAGCTCGGCTTTCATCGTTTGTATCCCACTGTCCACGTATTTCGCTTTCGAGAGACCGTCTTCCGGGGCCGCCGGCAACATCGCGTGCAGGAGGCCAGCGACGCCGTCACCGTCGTGGACACCGATCGCAACACAGGATCCGAGTCCGCTCGTGACCAACGGGGTTCCGGTGTCTGTAACCGCCATGTCCGCGACGCCGACCCGAATTCGTTGCTCACCGGCTCGGCCCATCGACTCATACACGCTCCACGGTCGAGACATCCAGATCCTCGTCCAATCCCGAGACAACCTTTCGGAAGCCGTCCGCTTCGGGGAAGGCAAAGAGCCGGCAGTTCAATGGGTCCCCCGCGGTGATCGTGACGTCAAAGACGTAGGCAAACTCCTGGCTCCGGGCCAGTTGCACGGCCACGGACTCGAGAACGGCATGGCCCATGTCGTCGACGAAGTCCGGGACAGAATGATCGATGGTGGTATCGAGCGCGTTTGCCCAGCCATCGATGAAGCCACTGGCTGTGATGTTTCCGATCTCCTCGATCGCACTTTGTTGCATGGCATCGCCAGTGGCCCCGGCCGGGAGCAATGCATCCGTGACGGTGGCTACACTATCGGATTTGAACATCACTGCGAGATAACCATCAATGGCGCCACCGAATTCGAAGATTGTCCCTGCGTACTCGGATTCGTCGATCGCCCGAGCGACGTTTTTGATGGGGACGAAGTCCAGATGAGTCACGGCGACGTCCGTTTCGATGCCGGTCATCATTTCGAGGTTGGTCGCGACGGTTTCGGCCCCCGCAGCTGTGAGACTGATGAACGTCGAGAGTTCACGGATCGAAACTCCCGTGTCCGTTGACTCGTCACCGGATTTCTGAAGCATCGCCAGGAAACTTTCCGGCTCGGGGAGGAGGTAGAATCGACACACGTTGTCCCCTTCATCGACCGCAATTTCACTTTCAAAAACGAATGAGAAGTCCGCAAGTTCGTCCGAGGGGATTTGGTGAGCTGGGTTCTCGACTGTCGTCGGCGTCGAAATGTCGATCGTTTCAGAAAGTTGCTCGGCCCACCCATCGACGAAACTACTCGTCATGATGTTCGCCACTTCGTTGAGGTAAGCCGAATTCGGCTCTTGGCCGGGCTCTGAGAGCTCGTCGAGGACGTGGTCCGCACTGGATTCGTCGAACACGAGCAACGCGTTGCCTTCCAGTCCGCCATCAAAGTCGATGGCCACGGCAGTTTCGACGTCCCTGAAGAGCGAGTCGATCGAATCGATTGGCGTGAAGTTGATTTTCGTCGATTTGACGAACGTGTCACTGTCGGTCAGCATCGACAGCGCGTCGGCGGCCTGGGTAGCGCCGGCGGTCCCGATTCGGTTGAACGTTTCGAGGGAGGCCAGATCAACCCGCATGTTCGATCGAATTGATGAGTTCTACGAATTCCTCGATGTTCGGGAACGTGTAAATCGTCGCTTCCACGTTCACGTCTGGTGCCTTGAGCGTCGAATCGAAGAGGAGGGCGATTTCGTGGCCCCCCGATTCCACGCTATGCTCCACGATGGTGTCCCCTTCGGCCCGAAGGAGTTGGGGCGTCGAAATGTCGATTGTCCGCCCAAGGACGTTCGCCCAACCGTCGATAAACCCGCTTGTCATGATGTTACCAACCTCCTTGATCGCGGATCGTTCCATTTCCGAGTAGCCCGGTTCGTCATCCCCCGTGCCGCCGACCATTGTGTGAGCAAGTGTCTTTGCACTCCCGTCGTCGAAGAGGATCAGGACCGTGCCATGGGGATGTTCCAAAAGCGGGACGTTGACACCGACGACCCGTTCTTTGCCGAGATGAGCACCTAAATCCTCGATGTCCAAGACGTTGATCTTCGTGATCTCCATCTCTGTTTCGACCCCGGTGAGTTGAGTGAGGTGCTCTGCGACCGTCTCTGCGCCCGCCTTCGCGAGGCGGTTAACATCTCTGAGTCGTCGAATGTCGATCATCGTTGACATAGTTACAAGGTCGCCACGTCGAGAATCGTCACGACGTCACCTTCACCAAGCACGGCCGCTCCGGAGAGACCAGGTATACCGCTGAGGATCCCCTCGAAGGGTTTGACGACGACTTCTTCTTGCCCACGAACCTCGTCACAGTGGATCGCGACCTGTCGTTCGGTGTCCCGGATCTTGACGAGCATTCCATCACCGTTTGTGGTCTCGGCCGGAACTTTGAGTGCATCGCCCAGTCGAACGAGTGGATACACCGTGTCGTCGTAGGTCACGACTTCCTCGCCGTCGACACGCTTGAGCGAGCGCATGCGACTGATTTCGTCGACGGTTTTGATCGGGATGCCGTACTCCTCGCCGCCGGATCTAACGAAAAGCACCTTTACGATGGCCACGGTGACCGGCAACGTCAACGTCACCGTCGTTCCCTCGCCTTCCGTACTTTTGACGGACACACTCCCGTCGAGTCGTGACACCGTATCGTTGACGACGTCCATGCCAACGCCCCGCCCGCTCACGTCGGTGACCTCGTCGGTGGTTGAAAAGCCGGAATGGAAGATCAGTTCGGCGATTTCTGCATCCGGTTTTTCCGCGGCTTCCGATTTCTCGAGAATCTCCTTTTCGACGGCCTTTTGCCTGACTGCATCGTGATCGACGCCGCGGCCATCGTCGATGACCTGGATTTTCACCCGATCACGCTCACGCTCAGCGCGAAGCGTGATCGACCCCGTCGGGTCTTTCTCGGCGGCCTCCCGCTCGCCGGGTGGCTCGATTCCGTGATCGACCGCGTTTCGCAAGATGTGCATCAGCGGATCGCTGATCTCGGTGAGGATGGTCCGATCGAGTTCGACGTCGTCTCCCTCGATGGTGAAATCGACCTGTTTGTCTTCTTCGCGGGCGAGATCACGGACCAGGCGTGGGAACTTCCCGACGATCTTCTTCATCGGGACCAGCCGCATGTCCATCACGGTGTCCTGGAGGTTCGACGTGATCTTATCGAGGTCGTCGAGCTCCTCCTCAGTCCGGCGGTCGTTCTCGTCGACGCTCCGGCGGAGTTTGATTCGGGTGGTGACGAGTTGCTCGACTAGGCCGTGAAGCTCGTCGAGTTGGTCGACGTCGACCCGAACTGATTGGATATCGCCGACGCTACTGCCTCCATTGTCAGGCGAGTCAGAGGTGTCGTCGTCCGTATCAGCGGATGCCGTATCCGTCTCTGAGGCCGCCGGCCCATTTTCTGATGCGTCTGACGGTGCTGATTCGTCACTTGAAGTGGCTGCCTGGTCGTCGTCTCCACGAAGTTCGCTGACGGTCACCTCGGCCACATTGCTGTGTTGAGCGATCTCGGAGCCGACGTCGCTTGCGTCAGTCGCCAAGGCCATGTCGAACCGGTCCTCGTATTCGCCATCTTCGATTGCGTCCCGATCGGGTTCAGACGTAACGATTTCGAAGGCCTCTTCGATATCTTCGAGCACGAACATCGCGTCGACACCCGGCATCTCCGTCTCGGCGATATCGACCGTTGCCTGGACCACTCGCTGGTCGCCGATATCGAAGGCGTCCCGGTCAAAATTGGCCGCTGAGACCCCTTCTCCCTCGGTGTTAGTGGATTCGTTTGATGATTCGTTGCCAGATTCGAGGACCTCCCGAAGGTTGGTGATGACCGGCCTGACGGTTTGGGAGACCTCCCCGTCGGTTTCGATTTCATCGAGACAGGCTTCGATCGCATCGATGCCCGCAAAGATGTGATCCATCCGGTCAGAGGTAACTTCGATCTCCCGGTCCCGCATTGCATCGAGGAGATCCTCGACGGCGTGGGCCAAGTCTGATGCATCTTCAAAGCCCATTGCCCCGAAGTTCCCCTTCAGGGTGTGGGCCGTGCGAAAGATCTGGTCCATTGCCGCTTCGTCCTCGGGTTTGCTCTCAAGCGTGAGCAACGCATTGTTCAGCTCGGTAACATGTTCTTCGCCCTCGCGGACGAATTCTTCGAGATAATCGTCCATCAGGTATTCACCCGTACTGTCCGGAGTATCCCGTCCACGAGGTCCTCGACAGGGAGCACCTCGTCGACACAGCCCGTTTCGATCGCGCGGCCAGGAATTCCGAAGACCGCGCTCGTCGCCTCGTTCTGGGCTAGAATCTGGCTGCCTATCCGGTCGATCGCTTTGACTCCTGCAGAGCCGTCCGAGCCCATCCCGGTCAGGACCACTCCCGTCACTGGATCAGTGATTGTTTCGGCGACGGATTTCATCGTGACGTCAATTGCCGGCCTGACCGAGTGGACAGGCTCGCTCTGCTCAAGTTTCACTCGGAGGCGGCCGCTCCTGTAGTTGCTGACGATCATGTGGTAATCGCCTTTCGCGATTAATGCTTCCCCCCCGCCGATTCGAGCCCCATCTTCAGCTTCTCGAACGGAATACGCGGAATTGGCGTCTAGCCGCTTCGCGAACCGGCCGGTGAACTGATCGGGCATATGCTGGACAACCAGTATTCTGAAATCAGGTGCCCGTGGGAGTCCCTCCAGGATCGATTCGACCACGTTCGGTCCACCAGTTGATGCTCCGATCACCAGCGTCGGCGTCTCGGCGTACTCCTCGTCGTGTGTATCCCGGCTTGACTCGATACTAGAGATCTGCTGGGCGGACGGATCGGACCCGGCGACCGACTTTACCGTCTCGACCAGCGCCTCGCCGTGGGCCGAGAGGTCCGTGGAGATAGTCCCACTGGGTTTGGCGAAGAAATCGACGGCCCCGTTGTCAAGTGCGTCGAGCGTCGAGTCCGCGCCCTCGGTCGTCAACGCCGACAGCATCATGATGGGGACCGGGTGCCGATTCATAATTTTCTCGACGGCTTCGATTCCGTTCATTTCGGGCATCTCGACGTCCATCGTAACGACGTCCGGGTCGTGCTCGACGACCTGGGTCACGGCTTCACGTCCGTTTGAAGCCTGCGCGACGACGTTGATCCCGGCATCTTCGAGAATGTCGGTGATGACGGTACGCATGAAATGCGAGTCGTCGACCACCAAAATGCGCGTCATTTATGCGAGTACGTCCTCAATGGCGTCCATCACACTGGGTTTCTGGAACGGTTTGGTGATGTAGCCGTCAGCGCCGGCTTTGACCGCCTTTTTCATCTTTTCCTCCTGCCCGATGGACGTGCACATGATGACGTGGGCCCCGGAATCGCCGTTTTTGATCTCGGCAGTCGCCTCGATTCCGTCTCGAATCGGCATCACGATGTCCATCATAACCAGATCAGGCAGGTAGTCCTTGTACATCTCGACGGCCTCGACGCCGTTTTCAGCTTCGTCAACGATTTCAAATTCGTCTGCGAGTATCTCGCGGAGTAGATTTCGCATGAACTCCGAATCGTCGACGAGAAGCACGTCCTGTGCCATACGTAATCCCAGCTAGCACGAGGTGATATATAAACCCACCTTGCTCGTTATCAGACCTGATTGTTCGCCGCCGCTTCTTTCGCGACAGTGACCGCATCGATCAGCTGGCTGATGTCGAGCCAGAGGACGAGATCAACGTCTTCGGGAATGCCATCGTCGTCGACCTCGCCGATGTACTTTCGCAGGACGCCTTTGACGAGTTTGGCTTCGATAGCACTCGTTTCGATGCCCGTGAGGTCACCGTTCTGGTCGACTTGCGGGGTTGGATAGGAGGCAACCTCCTGCACGTCGTCGACCCTGATGCCGATCTTCTGTTTGTCGTCGTCGCGATCCAGAACGAGAATACTGTCTGCGGCCCCTCCCGAACCCACGGCGAGGAACTCCGTCGGATTCACGACCGCGGTCGTTTCGCCGCGGAGGTCCATGACCCCCTCGACTGCGTCTGGGGCCCGTGGGACTCTGGTGATCTGTTTTGTCTCGACGATGCTGTCGACGGAGTCGATATCCATTGCGCACCGCTCTTCGCCGAGCGTGAATTCGACGACTTCGGCCGCGATGTCTGCCTGTGTCCCTTCTTCTCCCGTCTCGGCCGGGATTGTCGAATCTGTGTCGGGTGCGTTCATCGGTCTTGTCTGAATCGGCGGTTGCACCCGGTATAATAGTTTCGTGGCCAGTATCAGAATCGAAATTAGCGTTTCGTGCCTCGCGGGAATACGAGTCCGTCGTGATCTCTGATGACCGAAAGCAAATCAGCGATCGAATCTTCCGGCGAGAGGTCGTGTTTTTCCAGGTACGCGATCATCCCTACGACGGGAAACCTGACTCGGATGTTTGACTCCGCGAGCAGGATGCCGAGCGTGTCTTCGACGGCTGTCCCGTCTCCAACCTGCTGAGCGTACCACATCAGGAGCCCATCGAAGGCCATCCCGATGTCGTCGGAGGCCAACTGCTGGTGACTGATGTCATCGCCAGTTTTGGCCGCCAGTCGGTAGGCGTATTGACTATCGGTTCGCCGCAAATTTGCCGAAATCCACCGTTTGACATCGCTCCCCCGGAGTTCGATTTGGTCGGTGGGCTCGGATTCTTGAGACGGTTCTGCGGACTGAATGGCACTCGAGTCAGCGGCCGTCGGCCCGGACACGTCATGTTCGGCTTCGAAATTCTCCAGTGAATCGTCTGTGTCCTCGACCTGCGGGCGGCCCTCGGCGCCGATGACGAAGCGAGTTTCGTCTAATTCCTCAACCTTCTCTTCCTCGGTGATGTCGAGGTCTTCGGGGTTGAGGACGGAGCCATCCGACAACTCCTCCCGATCCCGGGGCGAATCCATTCGTCAATTTAGACGAGTTCCAGGTATAAATCCTCCTCGGGAACGAGTCCGCGCCGCTGGGCCCGAAACCGGGTTCGAAGGCACCGGCTTTCCCGCTTCTTGAGACAGTTCGTCGGACGATTTAAGTGTCTTATCGTCTCATACCTCTGTATGACGAACATTCGAGGTGGTGGTACTCGTGAATGAGGAATCTGTCGTCGTCCGTGACGGGGTCACGGTAACGAAGTCGTTCTCGGTGAGCGAGTTCCCCGTCCCAGCCGTTACGTTCGCGGTTGCATCAACTCGGGACGAACCGGTCGACCTTCGGATCACCGATACGATTCCGGAGGGGTTTGGTGTCGAACAGATCGGGTTTCATCCCGACTACGGGAGCGACCACTGGACCGCCACCGGCGAGGGCGGGGTCCGATTCGACCGGACTGTTGACGCCAGAGAGGAGTTCACAACTGTCTACGGGGTCCGGATGAGCGAGGAAGACGAACCGACAGTGTTCCTGGACAAACCAACTGTCGAGGTCAACCCGAGGGACTCTGTGGAAGCGGACTCGGTGGTTGTTCCCGAAGAGTCCTCGTCGGTCGTCCGAGAGCTGGCCCGAGGGGACCGGGAGACCGTTCCAGGGCTCGAAGAAACAGTGGACGACACGGAGCCAGCGACCGTGGAAACTGAAGACATTCCGACGACGGCTGAGGCCGAGATGGAAGAACCAGTCGACGAAGGACTGGACGCGGATATCAACGACTCCGAGTCGGAAGCAGTTCCGACCCAAGAGTCGGAGTCAGATGCTCCTCTCGATGCTGGTACGGAGGAATTGGCAGACGAAATCGAAGCCTCGAGTGAGCCATGGGAAACTGAGGAGTCCTCGACTGACTCTGGGGTCGACCTTCTGGACTCGGACGCGGGTACGAAAGAAGAGTCGAGTAAAGAGAGTGAATCGGCAGTGGAAGACGTGGAAATGGAAGAGACCAAGGCCGAGATCGGGGACCCCTCGGAGGGAGCGGGTGACGTGCTTACGACAGCCCGATCCGAATCCCAAGCGGAGTCGGAGGAAACCCAAGCGGAGACGTCAGACATGAGTGCTGAATCCGAAGGGACCGAAGGCTTGGACGAATCCGAGGAGCGCGAATCATTGATGGAAACGGAGGAGGCGGAACCATCGACAGCAACTGGGGATCCCGAATCACTGATGGAAACGGAGGAGGTGGAACCATCCACAGAAACTGGAGCGCCTGAACCACTGACGGAAACGGAGGACACCGAACCACCGCTTGCTGCCGACGAACCCGAACCAGCATCCGAAACAGCTGCCGAAGAACCGTCCACAAAACCAGCTACTGCGATCGAGTCGACAACTGACACTGCTATGGAACCTGAGACAGAGACTGAATCCATTGTTACCGCATTCGCCGAAGAGATCGAAGCCGGAACTATTGACGAGGCGACCCTGTCGGTGATCCGCGAGGCTCTCGTTGTGGATCGGCCGAGTGACCAGGTCCGAATCAAACACCTCCAGTCGCGAGTTTCGGATTTGGAGGCCTATTCGGACGCCCTCGAATCGTTCCTCGACGAAACAGGTGGGGGCCAGGAGCGGCTCAAAGACCTGGAATCGAACGTCGAGCGCTTCGATGCCGAACTGGGCCGGATCGATGAACGCCTCGGAGCGGCGGCCGCTGACCGAGAGACGATGAACGAACACCTCGAATCTCTCGAAGACACGGTCGAGGCGATAGCGGGCGTGGCCGAAAAGATCGAACGCCTTCAGGGCGATCTCGATGCCGTCGAGGAACGGGTCGAAGACGTCGAGTCGGTCCGGCTTGAACTCCAGGATCTGGAGTCACAGCTCGACTCCATTCAGAATGACCTACAGGATGTCACTGAATGGCGAGACCAGCTGTCCGACGTGTTCGGCTGAACAGCGCCGGAATTCGTTTTATAGGAGATCAACTGATTCGAGATATTCCCGAGCCACGACTCGCGGGTGTCGCTTGCCGATGTCGACTTGTCTGACGAGTCGCCGGATTTCCGAAACCTCTCCGAATGTCGGACCGATCCGATCGAGAACGTCCATCACATCCGGATTCGATTCGAGGACGTCGTTTCGAACGAGCGGGCCCGGATTGTAGATCGGGAAGAACTGCTGCTTATCGGTCAACTCCTCCAGGTCGTGAATGTCGATGAGCGCATCTACTGTGAGACCCATCGTGACATCGATGGTCGACCGACCGATCATTTCGTATCGCTCCTCGGATGAGCCGATGGTTTCTGTCCGATTCCAGACGGCGTCCGCGGACTCCGAATTAAAGTCGTGGGATTCGATCAGACCCCTCCAGCCGTCATCACGGTCCCGGAAGTCGGGACCCACGACGGCTGTGAGGTCGGCGCCAGATTCGTTTGCGTAGGTCGCCAGCTCGTCCAAGGATCGGACTCCCGTCTCTTCTGTCCAGACCCTGGGTGCGAGAATACAGTAGGTGTTGTTGTGCTGGGCCCGTCGACCATAGGTGAACTCGTACTGTGATTCGATGCCTCGCTTTGCTGATTCGTACAGTCGATCCGGCTCGGTGATGGACTCGGACTGATTCAAAAACTGCCCGTGAATCGTGCCCGTGTACTCCCAGTACATGTCGAGTTCACCGTTTCGAAGTTTGCCGAAGGTTTCCTCGGTCACGCCGGAGCCGACTTTGTCGACTGGAGAGAGGTCGGTGTGGGCCTCAAACATCTCGTAGGCGAGATACGCGAGAATCTTGTTCGACGTGAACGGCTTGGACCCGATGACGACCGGTTGGGTCTCGGCCTGAGCCACGCTGGTCCGGCTTTTCGAATCGAGGGTTCTCGTCCCGGAGCGGTTACGAAACTCGTAGGCTGCGAGTTGTTCCTCGAGAACCGTTGCCTGGGCCGAGAGCGTTTTCACGTCGTGACCGATCGTCGCAAACTCACCTTCCTGGGATTCCATCGCATCAACCACGCTATCGGTCTCACCGGTGGTTTGCTGGGCAAGATCGTACTTC
>JAGXLJ010000266.1 GCA_018334775.1 Halodesulfurarchaeum sp. | reverse complement strand
GGTAAAATTAAACTGGACGTCGAACTCGTGGGCTTGAGGTTGGACCGCCTTCATCGAAGCCCACCAGTCCGCCGCCACTTCTTGCCGCAGTTCGGACACTCAGCTTTTCGAGCGGCCCCGATCGCGTCGTACTTCGCCAGCCTCGGCTCAGCTAACCGGTAAACAGATGACACAGAATAACACTTTAGAGCTTGGGCTGTGACCAAATACACGCAATCGCCTGACGTGAGTGGGGCTACCGCGGCGACGGGTTCCAATCGTAAAGCAAACCTTGCCGGTACTCCGCTTCAAATCGGGTTAAAGAGGGTGTGAATGACGTATAAAAAGTCCACGCCGTATGTCGAATACGCTCACTTCGGGAGCTGCATGGACTCGGCGGGAGTTGAACCCGCGGCCTCTCCCATGCCAAGGGAGTGATCTACCACTGATCTACGAGCCCGCATCCGCTTGTATTCCATTGCGGCCCATAAACGTCCCGATTCGATGGCAGCGAATACCGTAACCCTTTATTGGGACGGCTCACCTCCGCTCTTATAGGGAACGCGCGACCGCAAGTCTGACTCGCCGGATCTCCGGCTTGGGATTGCGGTAGTGCTCGACAGCAGCTGTCGAACTATCCTGCGGTTCGTGTCGTTC
Organism: Halodesulfurarchaeum sp.; assembly: GCA_018334775.1. Lineage (GTDB taxonomy): Archaea > Halobacteriota > Halobacteria > Halobacteriales > Halobacteriaceae > Halodesulfurarchaeum. The sequence goes on along the minus strand of JAGXLJ010000266.1, from coordinate 2,443 downwards.
CAATCACCAATGGCACGAATGCATACCCGTCGTCGGGGTCAGTCCGGCTCTGACAAACCGGCGACAGACGAACCACCCGAGTGGAGCGACGTTGAAACAGACACAATCGAAGCGCGGATCGTCGAACTCGCAGAGCAGGGCGTCGATCCGTCCCAGATCGGGATCAAACTCAGGGACGAAGGCGTTCAGGGCACCCCAATCCCCGACGTGAAGACCGCGACTGGGAAGAAGATCACCGAAATCCTCGAGGAAAACGATGCCGAACCGGAGATCCCCGAGGACTTCCGAAACCTCCTCGAGAAGTCTGTAAACCTCTACGAGCACGTCGAGGAGAACCGCCAGGACCATCACAACAAACACGCGCTGCAGAACCTTGAGTCCAAGATCCGGCGCCTCGCGAACTACTATCGCGGCGATCAGATCCCGGAGGACTTCAAGTACACCCACGAGAACGCGAAGGACTTCCTCGACTGAAATGGCAACCACGGGGACAGCGACAGAATCACGGGACGCTGCCGATCTGGCAAGTGACCTGCACGACGCCGAACTCGTGCGGGTCGTGAGCCGCGCCGATGGTGACGGCCTCGCTGCGGCCACCATTCTCGGGGACGCACTTGCGGATCGGGATATCCCCCGCCATCTCTCGCTAGCCCCGTCTCGAAACCGTGTTGCCCCGCGACTCGAGGGGGACGACACCGCGATTGTCCTCGGCTTCCCGGACTTCGAACAGTCCTGCAACGCCGAATCCGCAGCTACGTGCGCGTTTGAAATGGCTCAGGAACTCGGCACGGACCCCGATCCTGGGCTGGCACTCGCAGGCGGCACCGTTGCCGGGGTTCGAGCACAAGATCCGGCCCTTTCGGCTGCACAGGACCGTGGACTTACGCAGCGACCTGGGCTGGCCATTCCGACGGCTGACATGGCAACTGGATTGGCCTATACGGGCTGGCTTCACGCCGAGTTCTCTGGAGATGAAGCGGCGACGAGCGAGTTTGTTGCCGACCTCGATCTGCCAGAGCCGATGAACGAGCGGGGGCACCGAATGGTGGCATCCGCCGTGGCGCTCGAGGCCACGGACACGCTACCGAGCGAGCGAGCAACAAAAGCGATTGCAAACGCTGTTGGCCCGCGAACCACACCGACAGCCTTTGAGACAATTGGCGGCTACGCAGACGTTCTCAACGCGGCTGCGAAAATGGACGCCGGGGCAGCCCTTGCATCGCTCCTTACCGGAGCGGAATCACGACTTCTCGAAATGTGGCAGGTTTACGGCGCGAAAGTGCACGAAGTCGTTGCCGAGCTGCCACAAACAGAGACACCCGTTCAAACGGCCACAGTCGAGGGGATTCCACCCGATGACGTGGCCCGACTCGGACGCGATTTTCGAGTTCCAGCGGATCAAATCTACGTCGAGGGCCCAGCAACGATCGCACTCGCGACTCGCGAGGAAACCGCGATCGAGACGCTCGAAACTCGTGTTCCGGAGGCAGCGGTATCCGGGACAAACACCCTCGCGACAGTTCGAACGGACGCAGATCTCGAAACAATCCTCACGGACACGGAGGCTGGACAATGACTCGATGCGCCACTATCAGGTCCACCGTCGACCGACCGGACGCGATTGCTGAGGCGATCAAACCGGATAACACGACGGAAATGGACACCGCAGTCGACGGAGACGCGATCGTCACCTCGATCGAGCGTGACTCGACCGCAGGGCTTCGGTCCACGGTCGACGATTATGTAGTCAACCTCACCGTTGCACTCGAGGTGGCCCGAACAGCGAACCGACACGCGACCAACGACGAACCTATCAACACATGAGCGACCGATCAGTATCCAAACGCAGTCAGGAAAAGCGGTGGTACACCGTCCTCGCCCCGGAGCAGTTCGACCGGGCCGAACTCGGGACCACCCCGGCAACCGAACCAGAACAGGTACTCAACCGAACAATCGAAACGACCCTCGGTGACGTGATGGAGGGCGGCGAGAACAACGTCAAACTCACGTTCCAGGTCACCGACGTCGGCAGCGACTCGGCGTATACAGAGTTCGCCACCCACGAACTGACCCGGGACTACAAGCGAAGTCTCGTTCGCCGCGGCTCGTCCAAGGTCAAGGCTGTCTTGACCCTTCGAACCGCCGATGACTACCGAATCACCGTCCATCCGGTCGCATTCACGACGAAAGTCGCCGACCGGAGTCAAAAAGAAGCGATTCGAGCGAAGATGACCGACCTCGTCACTGAGGCGGCAGCAGAGCGCACGTTCGAGGAGTTTCAGGACAGCGTCGTCCAGGGGCATCTCTCGAGTGCGATATATAACGAAGCCAAAACGATCTATCCCCTGCGCCGGGTCGAAGTCGAGAAGACGAATCTCGACGCCCGTCCGGCGGAGGTCCAAACCGAGGAAGAGACGGCGGCCGTCGGAGAGTAATCCACGAA
>JAGXLJ010000265.1 GCA_018334775.1 Halodesulfurarchaeum sp. | reverse complement strand
ACTGACGGACCACCCCGTGAAAATCCGCCAGGCAATCGGCGCACACGAAGCCATCGGCGGGTTGGTCGAGTTGGCGGCGACGGACGAGAAGCTCCTCGTCAAGTACGAATCGAACGACACGGGGCTATACTCGTTCGCGGAGGACTTGGCGCTTCCACTCCAGTTTCCCATCGCCGTTCAAAACGGGTGGTATCGTTTCGGCTTGACAGGCACCCGACCCGAATTCGAACGCGTCCGTGATCGACTTGATTACGCAGACTGTCGCTTCGAACTCCTCTCGGTGGTCGGTGAACCTCGCGACTCGGATCTCCTCACGGATCGACAGCGCGAGGTTCTTACTGCTGCCGTTCAGCGCGGGTACTTTTCGGTTCCCCGGAACTGTACGCTCTCAGATCTCGCCGTTCAGTTTGGGGCCGACGAATCGACCCTCAGTGGGGTACTCCGACGCGGGCAAGAGCGCGTTCTGACCGCGTATCTCGATGGCTAAAGCGACGGGATATCAAATAGTGACCTCGTTGAAACCCCCGAGCGGTGATGAGTTCCAGCAGTCGTGCTGAATACAGCCTGCGTGTCTTTCAGGAGATCACTGCGAAGTTCCACTACCTACTACTTCGAACCGTACTTGCCGATCACTACCGCGATCAATAACAGTACGAGTACGACGGGTGTGTATCCGAGTTCCCCAGTGTATGCCATTATTCCCACGAGCATCGCGGCGATGAAGATGACGACATTCTTCGAGCGTGCATCCACCCTCCGATGGAGTGCTAAGTTCATACACATGTTGAGGGTAGTAGGCTATTAACTGTTACTCCGGTCTGCTCTATAATGGACTGTTAGCGTCTGTAGCGACGTTTGGAGTGTCATCGATCCGACTCAGGCACGCGCATCTGTCTCACAATTGCCCCAGTCCAGCCACCACTAGTACAGTCGCTTCGTGGTGCTACATCCATCCTCTATATCCAGCAGTCAGTTCCTCTCGGAATCACGAATATTCGTCTCCCTTCGTGTCCTCGATGGTCTCCCTCTTCCGATAGTACTTGATAATGGAAACCGATTCACCCGTTCACTCAGTCCCGCCAACGGAGTACTCGTTTTATGAAACGATCGATTCCGAAGCGTTCGAGTGAATTAGCTGAGATTTCGAGCCGGTGTGCGAAGCGACCCATCGGAGGACCCAGTCGATGACGGTAGAGGCCGGCCTCGGTGGTGCAGTTCTGCTCGTCGGACGGCTCCTGTTCGGTGGGATGTTACTCTGGATGGGCGGAAGTAATCTCAGGAACAACGAGGAGATGGTTGCGTATGCTAATGCGAACGACGTGCCGGTGGCGGTCGCCCTCGTTCCGATCGCATCCGGTATGCTCCTTTTCGGTAGCCTCGGTATCGTTCTCGGGATATATCCCACTGTTGCGGTGGCGATGATCTCGCTCTTCCTCGTTGGGGTGACCCCGGCGATGCACCCCTTCTGGGCGATCGAAGATCCGGCTCAACGTCAACAGCAACGCATCGCGTTTCAAAAGAATGCCGCGTTGCTCGGCGGCGCACTCGTGCTGTTCGTATTGAGCGACCAGACGTGGGCCTACGCCCTCGACATCGGATTGTGGTAGGAAGGTAAATACCGGACAATCGCGCTCACCATGGCAGATTGCGAGCAGAATCTGACTAACTCGGACAGAGCCAAGGGTTTCGGACAACTGAACGACAAGCGGACGTTCGAGTATCGGGAAATAGGCGAGTGAGCGGTATCGAGACCCCTAACTATCAGATCGCCAGTTCATACTCCCCTCGACGAGTTCAGTCACGGTCCTGCCTCGGCGACGAACGCAGAGACGATGCGACTCTCGGTCCGGTGTCGAAGTCGACTCACCGCCGAGACGTTCACGTCGAGATCGTCTGCCAACTCGGCGAGCGTACACTGCCGAGGCGTCTCGTAGAACCCACGCTCGACAGCGGTGGTGAGGAACTCCCACTGGCGGTCGGTTAGTAGCTCGCTCGTCTCATAGTCTTGCGTGAGCGAGATGACTCGATACGGCAGGTCAGCAGCCGCCAACGCCTCGGTGTACCTCGACAGTCGTTCGTGTGGCGCCACGATCTCGGCGGTGTACCACCCGTCCCGAAGCGTGACGGGCTGCTGTGGAACGATCTCCGATGTCACGAGCGCATCATAGGTCTCCGAAACCGGGATGACGAACTGTACCAGTACGCTCTCGTCGTCGATGTGAATCACCTCGAACGAGCGTATGTCCGGGGTCCGTTCGAAGTGGCGAACAAGATCATCCCCATCAGCTGTCGTCACCTCGACGACATCGAGGAGGCCATCGGTCGTCGGTAGGGCCGCTAACACATTGAACTCGGCTTCGGGAAACTCCGTCGAGACATCGGCCAGCAGATCGTCTACAAGCGCACCGTTGGTCTGAATCCGGACACGAGGCATATTGTCCGGGAGTTGGTCTCCGGGGTACTTGAACGTAGAAAGCGTTTCACAGGGGGACTCAGGCGATTCGGCTGACACATACGTCTTATGGAGGTCGCGATATCACCACAGTCTGCGAAGCGACACGTTCGACGGCAACAGCCAGTCGACGGTGCTCCAGTGAGTTGTCGATCAGTACGCAGCGTCATCACCGCCGACGGGCGCTCGGGCTCCGACCAGGTCGGCCGCATCGATGATATCGTCGGGATCGCGGCCAACGGGATTCTCGCAACCCGAGTACCAGACACAGCAGGGGGACGGTATGCCTGAAGCAGCAGATTCTCCGTCTCAGAGCTCCGATTCCGGGCTGTCGGGCCGATATCCGTGGGCGATTCCCCTCGCCGCGCTGCTTGCGACGGGCGCGTTTCTCGGCGTGTCGACGAACCTCGCCAAACTCGCCGATGGGGTAGGCCTCAACCCGTTGGCGTTTCTCACGTGGTCGGTCGTCGGAGCGACAGCCATCCTCGTGGGAATTAATGCTGCTCGACATCGTCTCCCTCCGTTCAACGCCCGCACCATCGAGTACTTCGCTGTTGCTGGGCTCGTGAGCATTGCGGCGCCGAATCTGCTGTCGTTCGCCGCCGTTCCAAACGTCGGAGCCGGGTTCGTC
>JAGXLJ010000010.1 GCA_018334775.1 Halodesulfurarchaeum sp. | reverse complement strand
GGGCCACGGTTTCCGGATCGATCTCCAGAAGGTCACCCACGTCCTCGATACCAGCGGCCTGGAGTTTTTCCTCCGTCTTTTCGCCGATCCCGTCGATCGACGTCAGATCGCCGTTTTGGTTCGCGACATATTCCCGGTAGTTACAGATCGGGCAGCCAAACTCCCAGGGTTCGTCCCCATCGTCAACGATGCGAAGTTCGGGCATATCGTGTTCGTCACAGCGCCCCTCGGTGATCTCGATGTCGCCCCGCCTGGGGAGCGGAAGGGCGTACTCACAATCCGGATACCTGGTGCAACCGACAAGTCGTGATCCATTGCGGAGATGTTTGATTGCGAGTTCGCCGCCGTGTTCCGCGTGACACTCCGGACACGGGCCGATGATTTCGTCTGCTGCTTCCTCCGCGTCGGCCACCTGACAGAGCGGGCACCCGTGAACGAAGGTGCTCCGACCATCGAGAATTTTGACGTGGTGAAGATCGTGTTCCTCACAGACCGCATCAAGAAGCTGTGGATCACCCCGATTAGGCAGCGGTGCGGTAAACTCACAGTCCGGATAGCCATCACAGCCAACGAAATACGACCCCCGATTATTCTGTCGAACTAACAGGTCCTCGCCACACTCGGGACATGGCCCGAGTGTTTTGTCCGCCTTGAGTGAGGACCGGAGGTGGTCACCAATTGCCTCCCGCGAATCCGACAGCGAGTCGAAGATGCGATCCAGTGCATCCCGTGAATCGGCCGTGACCTCCTCGAGTTCCTTCTCTCCCTCGACGATCGCTGTCATTTCTGCCTCCAGTTCCCGGGTCATCTCCTCGCTGACCACCAGGTCGGCGTACTCCTCCGCGGCTTCGACGACCGCCATGGCAAGTTGGGTTGGCCGAGGCGGGTCCGATTCCAAATAGCCACGGTCGTAAAGTTTCTCGATGACGTTGTGGCGGGTGCTTTTCGTTCCGATACCGAGTTTCTCCATCGTTTCGATCAACCGGGACTGCCCGTAGCGTCGTGGCGGTTTGGTCTCCTTCTCGTCCAGAGAGACCGAATCGATTCCCAGTGAGGTTCCCTCGGTCAAATCCGGCACGTAGTTCTCGGAGGTATCGACATACGGGTAGACATCGTGATAGCCGGGTTCGACCAGTCGCTTGCCGTTGGCCTTGAGTCGTCGGTCCCTCGCGGCTGCAACAACTCGAAGGTGCTCCCAGACGGCCGGGTCGGCCAGCGTGGCGAAAAACCGTCTGGCAACGAGTTCGTACACCTGCCACTCGTCTTCTGAAAGGTCGCCCCGCGCTGGCACGTCCGGCGTTGGGTGAATCGGTGGGTGATCGGTCGTCTCGGATTCCCCTCGCGAGGGTTCGAGTGCCCCCTTTTCGAGCAAGGAGGTCGCCGCCTCGTCGAATGGTGTCCCCTCGAACTTCGAGAGCAGTTCTGCCGGTTCCAGGTCATCTGGGTAGACCGTGTTATCGGTTCGCGGGTACGTGATGTAACCAGCCGTATAGAGGTCTTCGGCGAGGCTCATTGCGCGCCCGGCGTTGAAGCCAAGCGAGCCCGCCGCTTTGATGAACTGTGTGGTCGCAAACGGGGCCGGCGGGTCGTCAGTACGGCGGCGCCGATTGACTGATTCGACCGTGACCGACTCGGCAGTCGACAGGTCCTGTTCGGCCTGGGTCGCGTGAGCCTCGTCCCTGATTCGTTCCGCTTCCGAGCCGGTATCGTCGTAGAAATACTGCGCCTCGAAGGTCGTCTGGTCCCCTGCGAGATCAGCGAACAGTTCCCAGTAGGTTTCCGGATCGAAGGCCTGGATTTCCCGCTCCTTGTCGACTATCAGCTTGAGGGTGGGGCTCTGTACCCGGCCCACACTGATGAAGTCCGTTCCTCGCTGGCCTGAGGTGAGGGAGAGAAATCGGGTGAGTGCAGCGCCCCAGAGCAGATCGATCCGCTGGCGGGCTTCGCCGGCGGCAGCTAACTCGAAGTCGAGGTCGTCCGGGTTCTGGAACTGGGTTTTGACCTCGTTTTCGGTGATCGAGGAGAATCGGACCCGGTCAACGGGCACCGAGTCGTCGACCTCCCGAACGAGTTCGTGGGCCTCCTTCCCGATGAGTTCACCTTCGCGATCGTAATCAGTCGCGATCACGACCCGGTCTGCCTTTCCTGAGAGTCGTTTCAGCGCCGAAACGATGTCCGGTTTGGTGACACGCGTCTCGATCGGTGCGTGAACCAGTTCGGCGGGTTCGACGTCACGCCAGTCCGAGTACTCCTCGGGGAAGTCGACGCCGACAACATGGCCCGCAAGGCCGATAACGCGGTGTGTACCCCAGGCATACACGTCGACCCCAGCGACCCGCTCAGTGCGATTAGACCCGTCGCTCAGGATCTCTGCGATTCGGCGGGCGGCGTTGTTCTTCTCGGTGATTATGAGTTCCACGGGACCACCAGGATGGTGAGCCGTAGGCCAAGACTCCTTGTAAGGATTTCGTCGCCGGCGTCGGGGTCACTTGTGTCCCTCAGTTCGTCTCGGGCAGGTGCTCTCGCAACAATTCGTTCACGTCACCCGGATCCGCCCGGCCACCGGTCTCCTGCATCACTTGTCCGACGAGGAAATTGATAGCCCCCTCTTCCCCGGCCAGGACATCATCCACGGCCTCTGGATTGTTTTCGATGGCTTCCTCGACGGCGGTTGCGATTTCATCCGCACCCGACTTGCCGAGGTCCTCGGCTTCGACGACGTCGTCCGGGGTGTGGCCCTCGTCAAGCATCGATCGCAGCACGACCTCACGGGCGTTACGCTCCGTGATTTCCTCCTCGGCAACGAGTTCGATGAGACGGGAGATCTCGTCGAAGCGGCCCTCGACGTCCGTGATGGCCATGTCGCGATAGTTCAGTTCACCCAACAGCGTGTCCGCGACCCAGGACGCCGCGAGGTCGGGATCGAAGCGATCGGCGACGGCCTCGAAGAAGTCAGCGACCTGCTTCGTCGAGGTGAGTTTGGCCGCAGCCTCGTCACCGAGTCCGTATTCTGTTTGGAAGCGCTCCCGGCGGGCGTCGGGAAGTTCCGGAATCGGGATCTCCGCTTTCCAGTCTGCGACTTCGAGTGGTGGAATATCTGCCTCCCGGAAGTACCGGTACTCCTTTTCTGCCTCCTTCTCCCGCATCGACACCGTGATGCCACGTGTCTCGTCCCAGTGGCGGGTTTCCTGGGTGACTTCCCGGCCTCGTTCGATCGCGTTGCGCTGGCGAGTGATTTCGTAAGCCAGCGCCGTTTCGGCCCCCTTGTGACTCGAAATGTTCTTGACTTCGGTACGGTTAGCATCCGCCAGAACGACATCTGAAATCGAACCCGCCGGGCCGATTTCGGATTCGGCCACGAGGGAAATGTTCGCGTCGATACGGAGACTGCCGTCTCGCTGGCTATCATAGATCCCGAGATACTCGAGGACCTCTTCGAGTTTGGTGAGGAAATCCCGAACTTCTCCCGCGGTTCGGAAATCCGGCTTCGTGACGATTTCCATCAGGGGAACGCCGGCCCGGTTGTAATCAACCAGCGTGTAGTCGGCCGTGTCGATGTGCCCGCCTTCGTGTTGGAGGCTGCCAGGATCTTCTTCGAGATGCGCGCGTTCGATGCCGATGTCCCGGCGCTCGCCTTCGTGGGAGATTTCGAGGTGGCCATCCGCACAGATCGGGGCGTCGTACTGGGTTATCTGGAAGCCTTTCGGAAGGTCGGGGTAGAAGTAGTTCTTCCGGTGAAAGCGGGTACGTTCGGGAATATTAGCCTCGATGGCTTTCCCGAGTTTCACCGCGGCCTCGACGCTGGCCTCATTGAGTACCGGTAACGAACCGGGTAATCCGAGACACACCGGGCAGGTGTTCGTATTCGGCTCGGTGTCTTCGACGTCGGTCGAACAGCCACAGAAGATCTTCGTCTCCGTCTCGAGTTGCACGTGGACCTCGAGGCCGATGACGGGTGCGAGCGAGGCCCGCGTGGAGGCCTGTGTCATTGGCGTTCGATTCCCCGTGGAGGGGTATAGACCTGACGAAGCCTCCGCTGCCGAATCGATGTCTGACGCCTGTCTGTCACACGCTTTAAGTTGATCACGGTGATTCATACACGCATGACCGACGACGAAGATGCCGATTCAGCCCGCGTCGAGGAACTTATTGCTACCGTGGACGGACTGACAACCGAACTGCTCGACCTCCAGGAGCGGGTACGTGACCTGGAAGTGGAACTGGAGGACGAGAAACCGCTGGAAACACAAAGCGTCGAAGAAATGTTTGTCCAAGGAAACAACGGGACGGACGCAGAACAGACCGAGTTGGAAGACGTGGAAACGATCGGCGACGACATCATCGTCGGCTGAACATGTCCCACACCAGATGTACATAGACCAGATCGTCCTGGAGAATTTCAAGAGCTTCGGACGAGCCACCAAAATCCCGTTCTACGAGGACTTCACGACGATCAGCGGTCCGAACGGGTCCGGGAAGTCAAACATCATCGATGCGATCCTCTTCGCTCTTGGCCTGGCCCGAACGAGGGGCATGCGGGCCCAAAAGCTGACCGATCTGATTTACAATCCGGCCCACGAAGCGGACCGAGACCACCAGGGCGCCCGGGAGGCGAGCGTCGAGGTGACCCTTTCGAACGAAGACCGACAGATAACTCGGTCACAGATTGCGACCGCCATCGGGACCGAAGACGTCGACGAAGTCGACCAGATCCGGGTCAAACGCCGGATCAAACAGACCGAGGACAACTACTACTCGTATTACTACCTCAACGGCCGCTCGGTCAACCTCTCCGACATTCAGGACCTGCTCTCGACGGCCGGAGTAACACCGGAAGGGTACAATGTCGTCATGCAAGGTGACGTGACCGGGATCATTCAAATGACCCCCCACGAGCGGCGGGAGATCATCGACGAGATCGCCGGTGTCGCCGAGTTCGACCGAAAGAAAGCCGACGCCCAGACGGAACTCGAACAGGTCCGCGAGCGGATCGGTGAAGCAAAACTCCGGATCGAGGAGAAAACCGAGCGCCTGGAACAACTCGAAGACGAACGGGAGACGGCCCTGGAATACCAGGGGCTCCGAGAGGAAAAGCAGGAGTACGAAGCCTACCGCGACTTGGCCGAACTCGATGAGCGACGGCAGGAACTTGCGGCCACGAGAGCCGATATCGAAGACCGGCAGCGGGAACTCGAGGAGGTAGAAGCCGAACTCGCAGATCGCGAGGAGTCAGTGACTCGGCTGAAAGAGGACCTTGAGGACCTCGACGCCGAGATTGAACGAACCGGTGAGGACGAACAGCTCAAGCTCAAGGGCGAGATGGAGGAACTCAAAGGCGAGATGTCTGGGCTTGAGGACCGGATCGAAGGAGCCAAAGAGCGGATCGAAGAAGCCACCGAAACCCGGCGGCAGGCCTTTGTCAAAATCGATCGCAAGCAAGAGGAAATCGAGGAGCTTGAAGGCGACATACGCGAGCGAAAGGTCGAGAAAGCCTCACTTGCCGGCGAAAAGAGCGAACTCGAAGCCGAAATCGAGGGCGTCGAAGAAGAGATCGAAGCCGTGGACACGGCCTTCGACGATCTTCGTACCGACCTGGAGGAAGCCAAGACGGAACTCGAGGGCGCGAAAACCGAACGAAACGAACTCCAGCGGGAGAAAGACCGCCATATAGACGAGGCGCGCCGTCGGTCGACGGAACTCGACGAGCGCCGTCAGGATTTGGAAACAGCAAAAGAACGGACCGGGGAATTGGAAGCGCGAATCGAGGACCTCGAGCGCGAACACGAGAAATCCAAACAGAACAAGGCCCAGATCGAGGGCGTTATCGAGGACCTGGACGACCGCAAGGCAGAGCGAGAGTCGGATCTCGAGGGCCTGGAGTCAAAGCTCGAAGACGCCCAGAAGGAATACGCCTCGCTCGAAGCCCATGCCGACGAGAACGGCGATAGCTCCTTTGGCCGGTCGGTAACGACGATCCTGAACGCTAACATGGGCGAAGTGCACGGGGCAATTGCCGAACTCGGGAGCGTCGGTCGGGACTACGCGACCGCCTGTGAAACCGCCGCTGGTGGGCGAATGTCCCACGTCGTCGTGTCGGATGACGAAGTCGGGGAGCGGTGTATCGAGTACCTCAAGCAGCGAAACGCCGGCCGGGCGACCTTCCTCCCGATCACGAAGATGGAGGACCGCTACCTCCCCGACCCACCAGATCATCCCGGCGTGGTCGACTTCGCCTTCAATCTCGTGGATTTCGCGTCCGAGTACGCACCAGTGTTCTCCTATGTCCTGGGTGACACCCTCGTCGTCGAGGACATGGCCACAGCCCGGGAGTTCATGGGCGAGTATCGCTTGGTCACGGTAGACGGTGACCTCGTCGAAAAGAGTGGCGCCATGACCGGTGGGAGCGGGTCCGGGTCTAGATACTCCTTCGAAGCAACAGGCGAGGGGCAACTCAAGCGGGTGGCAGAGCGAATCGAAAATCTCGAAGACCAGCGAGCTACCATCGTCGATGACATCGAGGACCTCGACGACCAACTCGACCGAGCAAAAGAGAAGCGAGCCGACGCACTCGACGGGCTCCGAGAGATCGAAACCGAACTCGGCCGCGCCGAACGCGAACTCGAGGAAACCGAGACCGAGATCGAATCGCTGATCAAGCGGATCGACGAATTGGAGACCGAGCGAGAATCCGTCCAGGAAGACATGGCCGAACTGGACAAGGAGATCGACGCGACGACCGAACGGATCAGTGACAAAGAAGCAGCAATCGAGGAGTTAAAATCCGAGCTCGCCGATTCGAAGATCCCGGAACTCACTGATGAAAAGGAGTCACTCCAGGCCGAAGTGACAGACATCGAAAATCGGATCGACGAAATCGAAGGCGAACTCAACAGTCTCGGTCTGGAAAAGGAATACGCAGAGTCGGCGATCGAGGACCTCCACGACGACGTCGAAGCCGCGCAGAACACCAAAGCCGAGCAGGAAGAGCGGATCGAAGAATTGGAGGGTGAAATCGCGGACCGAGAGGAGCAACTGGCGGAAAAAGAGGCCGCAATTGCCGAGCTCGAAGAGCAGTTGACAGAGCTCAAATCCGAGCGGGACGACCTGCGTGAGGAGCTGTCGGCCGCACGCGAGGAGCGGGACGAAACGAAAACCGAGGTCGACAGTCTCCAAAATCGGATCCGGAGTCTCGAGCAATCCGCGGGCCGGCTCGAAGCTGAAGTTTCCAAACTTGAGGAGTCCGTCGAGGAAACCGAGCCGGAGGAAATCCCGGACCTGGAAACAGTCGAACGGAACGTCAAGCGCCTGGAACGGCAGATGTCCGAACTCGAACCGGTCAACATGAAGGCCATCGACGAATACGAAACCGTCGAGACGGTCCTCGACCGGCTCACCGAGAAACGGGACGAGTTGGACGAGGAACGGGCGGCCATCGAAGAGCGGATCGACCGCTACGACCGCTTGAAGCGGGAGAACTTCATGGAGGCCTACGAGGCCATCAACGGCCAGTTCCAGAACATCTTCGAACGACTCTCCGACGGAACCGGCGAACTTTCCCTCGAAGATCCCGAGGAACCCTTCGAGGGGGGCATGACGATGCGCGCCCAGCCAGGGGACAAACCGATCCAGCGCCTCGATGCGATGTCAGGCGGCGAAAAATCCCTCACCGCCCTGGCCTTCATCTTCGCAATTCAGCGGTACAACCCGGCACCGTTCTACGCGCTCGACGAAATCGACGCGTTCCTCGATGCAGCAAACGCTGAACGGGTCGGCGAGATGGTCGACGAACTGGCCACCGAGGCCCAGTTCGTGGTCGTCTCTCACCGGTCGGCGATGCTGGAGCGCTCGGAGCGGGCCATCGGCGTGACGATGCAAGAGGACAATCTGTCGGCTGTCACAGGCATCGACCTTGCGGACCGGGAGGCAGTCGCCGATGACTGAAACGGCCCCCATGGGACCGTCCCCGGACGAGGAGACAGCCGAGCCGGTGGAAGTTCTGGTCGGACTCGCGGAGCGCGGGGAAATCGACCCCTGGGACATCGACATCATCCAGGTCACGGATGCGTTCCTGTCGGCCCTGGACGACGGGGAGATCCGCTCCTCCGGCCGTGCGCTGTTCTATGCGAGTGTCCTCCTGCGGATGAAAAGTGACGAGCTGTTCTCGAAGGACCCAGAGCCGGAGCAAGCGGAGCCGGACCGAATCGACCCATTCGCGGAGCAGTCCCCGGTTGACAGCCCGGCTGCGGGCGTTGGCGATCCGATCGATCAACTCGAGGATGAAATGGACCGCCGGCTCGATCGGCAAACCGCTCGAGGCACCCCTGAAACGCTCGACGAATTGGTCCATGAACTCCGGGAGGCCGAACGTGGGTCGTGGTGGAAATCGGGCCGGAGTTACGATACGGAACACTCGCCCCGCGGCTTCCATCGCGGGGTCCAAACCCTCGATTACCGCTCCGGGGACGATACCCGGTCTGAAGGGGAGCCGAATGAATTAGCAGTCACCGGCACAGCCCACGACGAGAACATCGACGAACTCATCGAAGCTGTCACAGCCGCTCTCACGGAGCGGTACGACCAGGGTCGCCCCGAAGTACTGTTCATGGAAATCGCCGACACCGCCGGATCACGAGTCGAGACCTTCCTCGCCTTGCTCTTTCTCTCCCACCGAGGCGAAGTCTATCTCGAACAGGACGACCTGTTCGGAGACCTCTGGATCGAGGATCAGGGTTTGAACGAGTCCGACCCGGAGACTGTCGTAGCGCAATTCGCAGAGGCAGGGGTGAAGTTAGAAGAGGAGCTCGAGCGGTCAGCAGAATCGGGCTCGGAGGAGTCAGTGGAATCCGACTCGGAGGAGCGGAACCAGCCTGGTCCGGTCGACTGAACGTGACGAATTCCCGGGGTTCTCTTTACAGATACTCATCGACCAGTAGGTCGACCGATTCGAGGGTCTCGACCGGAATATGTTCGGGGTCAGTGTTGATCGTCCCGGCCAGGGCCGAGTTACACTCACAGTCCCGTTTGGCTTCAAGGGACTCGATAGCGGCCCCGACAGCTGCCTGAATCGCCGATTCGTTGTGCGAGGCGTTCTCCAATACCCCTTCGAGAGAGACCTGGCTATCGGTCTTCCAGACGTCCCAATCGGTCACGCCGGCAATCGTCGCATAACACAGTTCGGCTTCGCGGGCGAGTTTCGCTTCCGGAATCGCGGTCATGCCGATGATGTCAAAGCCCTGATCACGGTAGAACTCACTTTCCGCACGGGTCGAAAACTGGGGCCCCTCGATCGTGACGTATGTCCCGCCCTCCTCGAGAGCAGCGTCAGTCGCCGTTTCGGCTGCGTCCTGGAGTGTTCCGGAGAGGTCCGGGCAGAAGGGTTCAGCGAACCCCTGGTGGACGACCATTTCATCCCCGAAAAAGGAGTAGTCTCGATGTCGCGTTCGGTCGAAAAGTTGATCTGGAACGACCAGGGTCCGAGGTTCGAGGTCTTCTCGTAAGCTCCCGACCGCGTTGCTTGCGATGACTCGTTCGACGCCGAGAGACTTGAACGCGTAAATATTTGCCCGATAGGGGAGATCAGTGGGCGAATACTGGTGATGCCGACCGTGACGGGGGATAAACGCGACCTCCGTCCCGGTTCCTTCGTAGGTCCCAATTGTTACCGGTGCACTTGGGCTACCGAAGGGGGTCTCGATATCCCGTTCCCGAACGTCGGTCAGCGGGAGGGCCTCGTAGATTCCGCTTCCGCCAATGAAGCCGATCATATCGAACGCTGGGCCTGGTTTGAACCTAAACGTTGGGTTTGCCCCGCGCCCCGTCTCAGTCCTCGATCACTTCCCAGCGGCCTGGGGTCGGTTCGGCGGCGACATCTCGCCGAACCATCTCCGCCAGGACTTCATCCAACCGATTCGGCTGGGCAATTTCCATCTCGATACGATCGATCCCGTGATACGTGGAGAGCTGGGAGCGGAGTTCTGTTTTGCTGTAGGGGCCGTCCTCGGCTTTCCGCATCACGCCAGCGATCAGGTCGACCATGTCCTCAATGAAATTCCAGGGATAGACGACCCAGGTCCACTCGTGAAGCCGTTCACCGACGAAATCAGGTTCGAACTTGCTTGTCTGGAGGAGTTGGAGGGTTGCCGTGCGAACCTCCTCTGCCTCTCGATCGGTGACGTAATCGTAGGCGTATTGGATCGATCCACCCGTGTCGGCGATGTCGTCGACGATGAGGACGTCTTTGCCCTCGACCGAGCCCTCGGGCATTGGATAGCGGATTTCAGGTTCGTCGGATTTCGCCGCCGTGCCGACGTAATGTTCCATCTTCAGGCTAGTCAGATCGTCCAGGCCCAGGAAGTCACAGAGCACTCGCCCCGAAAACCAGCCACCCCTTGCCAGCGCTACGATGACATCGGGATCGAAATCATCCGCTTTCACCTGGTCCGCGACCAATCGGTTGAGGTCATAGATGTAATCCCAGTTCGTCACCGTACAGTTGAACGTATCCGGCAGGTCAGCCATGAGGTTCGGTCACCATTACACATAGAGAGGCGGCCGGACTTTAACCCATGCTATCTCACTGAGAAACAAGTCATTCTTCGGAGCCGAAATCGAATTCGTCAGCCTGTTTGATGTTCCGGAGTTCCCGGTTGACCGATTGGAGGTCCTGCTGCATGTCCGATAACCGATCGTCAAGGACCGCGACGATGTCACTTTTGACGTGTTCGGTGTCGTAGGTCTCGCCCAGGTCCTCGGCTATCGCCCCGGTCAGCGTGTGATAGAGCGCCCAAGCTTTGCCCACCCGCCAGACTGCGAGACCGAGAATCACGGGAACAATCCCGAGGTAGCTCTGTGTCGTAACCTGTGGAATCGGATACCCATAGAGGGTCTCCGGTCCGAACGTGAGTCCGCCAACGAACAGATACCCGCCGATGCCGACGATCACCAGCCCGAGGAGCGAGAGTCCAGTCGTGTACAAGAAGTACCAGCCGGCAAAGCGGAGTGAGCGTTTCTGGTCCATATCGGGGCCATGCGGGGGCGGGGTTTCAAGATTCCGCCATGACTTCGAGACGGGCCGGCAAGCTGGCCACGATCATGGACCGATCTGGCGGTCAGACCTCGGCCTCGGTCCGATCTGGTGATCGGAGCACGTTCTCGGACCGATCTAGCGGTCAGACGCCGTCGACGGCCCTGGTCGTTGGGTAGACCTCGTCCTCGGCCCGGACCGATGGTCAGACCAGCACGATCAATCGAGAACCGCGCCGCAACCTTCATGAGTTTCGTCCGGGTTCCCC
>JAGXLJ010000009.1 GCA_018334775.1 Halodesulfurarchaeum sp. | reverse complement strand
TCGATGAGCGTTCGCTCGTCTTGCTCCGAAACGGACAGCACCGAGACATTCCGAACCGTCCCGTTGGGATACCGGTATTTGACAGCTTGAACCGGGAGCGCTGCCTCCCCACCGAATTCACCAGGGCCGAATAGACTCACATTCGTTCGATTTTCGAGGCGCAACACTGCCTGATAACTTCCACCGGTTATGTTTACGCTGGTATCCGCACTCGTATCCCAGTCGTAGGTCGCGGATTCGGTTAGTTTCGCTTCTTCAACTACGCCGCCTCCCAAACACCCTGCTAATACCAGGAGACCGGCAAGTGCAACCACGACCAGGATCCGCCTCATGGAACGACAGCTAAGAGTTCTGAATCCATGTACGAACCAATACTCGCGAGTAATCCAGGGGGGTCTGTCCCCGGTTTACAGACGATACTTTGTTCCAACAATCCGAGCCGTTCGACAGTCACGATATCATTGGCGTGGCCGGCACGGTTGACTGTCGCTCGAACTTCTGCCCGAGTGGCGCTATTGACGTTGACCCGGCCCGTATCCTCTCGCATCCACCCGTGTAATCGATCCCGTTCTTCGTCAGCAAGTTCGAGATGTTCTCCGACGACATAGTCCAGAGAGATATGCTGAACAAGCCCGAATCGTTTTCGAACCTGTGAGGGGGTTCCCCCACCCAGTCCGAGGTTTTCTGCAGCTATTCGAACGGTGTTCCCGGCATCAAGCGTGATACCCTCTTCGTCCCACGATTCGAGTGTCCCAGTTGCTACATTGCCTGCCTTTGGGTCGGACCGAATTTCGCCCCACTCTTCACGAAGGAGGTTTCGTGCCACGGGGGCGTCCGGTCCATCGACAGTGACTGTTGGGAAGTCATCGTGGCGGATTCCGACCTCAATAGAGATGTCTAACTCTCCGATCTCGTTTTCGACGAGGGAGCCAAGCGAATCGGTTGCCCGTTCGCGGGCGCCGCCATGAACGTACACCTTGGTTGCCAAAACGACCATTATGCCACGATTCCGAGTTCGTCGCGTAATTCATCGATCCGTTCGTCGATGGCCTCGATCAACTCCTCATTGCCCATCGCTTCGAGTTCGCCACCGCACTCTGGACACTGGAAGCCCAAATCCATCGCTTCGTCGAACTCGAAACGAATCGAACAGTTGCCACAGAGGTAAAACTCGTTATCCCGCTCGTATTGGCGGCGCTGTTCGAGCGCTTGCAAAAGCCGCTCCATTTCCTCGTGGAGATTTCCTGGGATGTGTTCGTATTCGAACGTCCAAAGATACGTAAGCCACCCCGAGTCCTCGTCCCGCACACGGCGATACGAGGCCAGGTCGTTCTCGTACAGGATGAAAAGTGCACGGCGAACGTCGTTAAGTTCGAGTCCAAGTCGTTCAGCGAGTTCCTCGTCCGTAACCTCTCCGTCAGGTGGGGCCGCAGCGACGGGCATTCCCTTCGGGCCCACCAGCACGTTGAGGTACTTTTGAATGACGGGGTCCTCGAGTAACTCCTCAAAAGCCATTATGTTGGAATGGGGTCGCCACGGTTAGTAAGTCTTTTGAGGGAGTTGGAGTGTTGAAATTCAATCGCGCGCAGTGGACTCAGTTTCGGTATCGCCCTCTTCGAGGTCGCGGACTTCTTTCCCCAGCGCCTGTGGCACCACTCGTTGGTTGGCGTCTGTAAACGTTCGGTCCAGTTCGGTTCCATCGAAGAGGCGATCGAGAAAGACGGCGAGTGCAGCCACCTCGGAATGGGGCTGGTTCGTCACACCAATATTCCAGTCCGCGGCTTCATACACGTCGAAAGAAACCTTCTCCGAACCGAGCACTATCAGGAGGTCCGCATCGACAGCATTCGCTCGAACGTCCTGTATTCGGTCTTGAACCGGTTCTCCATACATCGTCAAATGGACGATAGGGCCATCCCAGGCGCGCAACTCTCCAAGGGGAGTTTCCGTTGATTGGACCTCAAAGGGGCCCCCAAACCTGTTAGTGACGTCTCTGGCGGTTGCCATCGCGTCAGTTGCGTTCTCGGGGAACATCACCCGATTAGCGCCCAATGCCCTGGCGGTCAAGCCCACGTGAGTCGTCATGCGATCGTCCCGGCCCGGTCGGTGACCCAGGCGAAGGACCGTCACCGATCGATCCGATTGCATACCCGCACATTTGCGCTAGCGGGGGAATAAGTTGTGTTTCAGCGATGAAACCACAACACACATGCCCACAGGTTTTGTGTCGCCGGTATGGAACTCTCGGACGCACAGGCGGTAGTGACCGGTGGTGCTGGCTTCGTGGGTTCACACCTCGCAGAACGGCTGCTGTCGGAGGGTGCCAACGTTACCATCGTTGATGATCTGTCAAATGGGCGGCGGGAATGGGTCCCAGATGGAGCGACGTTCATCGAGGGCGATCTCACCCGGAACAGTGTAGTGAAAAACTCGATCGATGCGTCGATTGACGTCGTCTTTCATCTCGCGGCCCGGAAGGACGTCAACGATCCACATCCACGATCTCAATTCGAGGCGAACACGGAAATGACCGCATCGATACTCGACCGAATGGCCGCGGTCGGGGTTGAGCACATCGCGTTCACATCGTCATCGACAGTCTATGGAGAAGCCCCGCGGCCAACGCCTGAAGATTATCCCCAGGCGCCCATTAGCATGTATGGAGCCGGAAAAACCGCCGAAGAGGCACTTATCTCGTCGTCCGTTCACGGAGCTAACCTAAGTGCCTGGATATTCAGATTCGCCAATATCGTCGGCCCCCGTCTCCAATCCGGAGCTGTCATTGTCGATTTCATCGACAAATTGCTAGCAGACCCTACGTCACTAGAAATCAAAGGCGACGGTCGACAGGCAAAATCCTACATGGCTATCGAATCATGTATCGATGCAATGGTCCATGTCGTTCGGGAGGCAACAGCAGACCGAGCCGTCTACAACCTCGGAACCCGCACGACTTCGTCTGTGATTACGATAGCGGACATCGTCAGTGAAACAATGGGGCTGGAGCCCGAGTACGAGTTCACAGGCGGGGATCGAGGCTGGACTGGGGACGTCCCGAAGATGCGCCTTTCAATCGAGAAACTGCGAGCGCTCGGGTGGGAACCGCCAGAATCTAGCGATACAGCTGTCCGTCAAGCGACCGAGGCACTCCTGGACCAGCGAACCGGGACCTGAATCAGTCCGCTTCCAGGTCCACGTACTGGGACTCCCAGTCTCGCCGTGTCTCGAGCAGAGAGGCCCCCGATTCCGTGAGATGATACGCGTTTGTCCGTTCGTCCTGCTTGGTTTTTGCGACCAATGATTGGTCGACTAACGTATCCAGGTTGGGATAGAGCCGACCATGATTGATCGTTGATTCGTAGTAATGCTCCATCTCGGACTTGATTTCGAGGCCGTTCGGCTCTTCAAGTCCCGCGATGACTGTAAGCAGGTCTCGTTGGAAGCCTGTTAAATCGTCCATCATCCTTTTCTAAGGATATGTCGCTCATACTATTAAAAACATCGCACAGGTCAGAAAAAGCGAGTCGAGAACCGTCGGTTCAGGAACTCGTAGCTTCGAGCATAAACGTTTCTGGCCGCTCACTGGTGGACTCGATGGTGAATCCGACCGCTTCGAGGGCTTTGGCGGCCCCATCGGCATTGGTCCGTTCCCCAACCGGTGGCCCTCGCTCCCCTGCACCAGCGCGTGACCAGTCGGCGATTACCAACCGGCCACCTGGGCCCAACACACGGTCAAATTCAGCCGGGGCTGCTGCACTCACTTCGTGAAAGGTCATCGTCGAAAAAACGGCGTCGATCGTTCCTGTATCGAACGGGAGAGACGCAGCCGGCGAGAGGACTAGTTCGACGTTTGAGGGAATCTGGTGCTCGGCAAATTTGTCATGCATCTCGTCTTGGAGATCGACTGCATACAACTCGCCCACAAACGGTGCGACTTCCCGAGTGTAAAAGCCGGTCCCACTCCCGATATCCGCCACCGTGCTATCTGATTGAACGTCAAGTGAAGCGACTAATTCGTCGCGGGAGAGATACCGAAACCGGTCGAGGTCTTCGAGGGACGAGGCACTTCCGGGATCGAACGTGTGTGCCATTATTCGACACCTGCCACGAATTGGCCCTGGATTCTCATACCTTCGTTTCCCGGACACAGATACATGGCCTTTGGGTAACCGGTTAGCAAAACTGCGAGCTACCGTGAGACGCCGGACACTCAGTTTACCGAATCGTCAGTCTCCGAAGTGCCTGACTCTGATTTCTGTGTCTCGGATTTGACTGTCTTCGAAGTGTCCGTCATCAAAGAGTCCCACTCACCTATGCCGCCAGGGTCCAGATGAATGTGGACATCACCAACTGTCGGTCGGTCCAGCAGGCTATTTCGGAGTTCAGTTTCCAAATCGTGGGCTGACCGAAGCGTAAGTCCGCCTGGGACTTCAGCATGGAGTTCTACCTCCACGCTCGTTCCCACATAATGACAGCGCAGATCATGCACATCATAGACATCCGGGTGATCAGTCACGGTTCGTTCTATTTTCGCAACTTCCGCCGGAGGGGGTGCCTCACCAGTGAGATATCGAATGTTTTCCCGGGCAATCCGATACCCCTGATGAAGCACGAGCAGACTCACCAATCCGCCTGCCAACGGGTCGACAATGGGCATCCCAACACCAGCACCGAAAACCCCAAGCACCGCTGCAAATGACGTATACACGTCGTTCAGTGCATCTGAAGCAAGGGCTTTGAGTCCAGTCGAATCGAGTTGCCGATTCGTCCGATCAGTGTACCAGTAGACGAACAGCATATCAGCAATGGCAAATCCAAGGCCGAAAACGAGCAGGACGCTGAATTGAATTTCCGGGCCTTCGATGAGCGCAGTCACCGCATCAAGGAGAATTTTCACTGCCAATCCAATGAGCGTCACGCCTACGAACAGCGCAGTTATTGGTTCCACTCGGTCGTGCCCATGTGGATGTGTGGAATCCGGCCCCCGAAAGGAAAGTCGACCCCAAACGAGCACAACCAGGCTCGCGAGGAGATCCGCCAGCGAATGAGCAGCGTCGGCAATAAGCGCAAGACTCCCAAACGCCAGTCCGAGAGAGCCTTCGACGACGATTTTTGCCACGTTGCCAAGAACGTTTACCCATGACGCTCGGAGAAACGCGGCTTTCTCCTCCGACATCGTCCATCTGTATGTGGGCCGCGGACATGACCGTTGTGACACGAGACCAGAGAACCGACACTTTGACCGGCCCGACCGTCATATTCTGGTCCATGTCGGAGCGGGTCACTCACGACCATCCCACAATCGAGACTCTCAAGGCCACGCTCCACCGACACGGTGGAACTACGCAGCCAGAAATCCGGGTGGCCGAGGAACTCGATGTTGAAACTGGCGACCTCGTAAGAGTAGTACTAGACGATAGCGAATACCGAGTTCCTATCGAAGAGTCTCCGGATGGAAAACCAGTCTTTCGACATGCCAATTCGTCGCCCCGGTTAGCCCGAAATCCACATGGGGCTGAAAATGCCCTGGCTGAATGGGTAGAACATCGAGAACTCAGTTTCGGTCGGTCAGTTTCGGTCGATATCGTCGAACCTGGTTTCAAATATGGTCTTCGGGGCCCCGGAGAATCGGCCGTCTATACGGGTGGAAAGCCCAGCGACTCGCTTGCCGGTATTGCAAAGAACCTCGATTCGTAAGGGACGGTCAGCAAAACTATCGATGAATGGCAAATAGCCGACCCGAATTTCGAAACGTTCCAGAGAACATAAACACGAGATAGCACCCGATTATCACCGATGGATTTACAAGGCCTATAATTTAGTTTGGTAAACCTACGCACAAATTTTAGGCCGTCCAAAAGCGGCGAAATATGCAGGTTTGAGGCCGTGAGGGTAAGAAAACGTGTGTAAAATCATGACGGATTTTCCCGAAAGCCTTAAGTTAGTTTCGGTACTATCTGAGAGTAAGGAACCCAGGGGAGTCTGGGTACACCAGTCTCCCCCATTCCCTCCACAATGAGTGACGCTAAAATTCGAACCTATGGCGGTGAGCGCCAGCGGACCGGCGGAGAGCAGTCAGTAGAAGAAACTGAAGACGAAGAGGATGAGGTAGTTTCCGAGGACGTCTGTCCAGAATGTGGCGGTCGTGTCGACACAGACGAAGAACGAGGCGAGACTGTTTGTTCGGAGTGTGGCCTGGTCGTCGAAGAAGACGAAATCGACCGGGGCCCTGAATGGCGAGCCTTCGACGCGGCCGAGAAGGACGAAAAGTCCCGCGTGGGCGCGCCGACGACGAACATGATGCATGACAAGGGGCTGTCCACGAACATCGGCTGGCAGGATAAAGACGCCTATGGACGAGCGCTTTCGTCCCGACAGCGCCAGAAGATGCAGCGATTGCGGACCTGGAACGAGCGATTCCGGACTCGGAATTCCAAAGAGCGGAACCTCAAACAGGCCCTCGGCGAAATCGAACGAATGAGTTCGGCGCTTGGGCTCCCACAGGAAGTCCGGGAAACGTCCTCCGTCATCTACCGACGGGCTCTCGAGGAGGATCTCCTTCCGGGTCGCTCGATTGAAGGTGTCGCAACGGCGGCATTGTATGCAGCAGCCCGGCAGATGACGACGCCTCGGAGTCTCGACGAAATGGCAAACGTAAGCCGGATCGACGAGATGGAGTTCAAGCGAACTTATCGCTACATCGTCCGAGAGTTAAGCCTCGAAGTTCAGCCGGCTGATCCGGCGAGTTACGTGCCCCGGTTCGCTTCGGAACTTGATCTCGCTGAGGAAGTCGAGCGACGGGCCCGGCAGTTGCTCTCGACGGCCCAAGAGAAAGGCGTCACCAGCGGGAAAAGTCCCGTTGGCTTGGCCGCAGCGGCGATCTATGCGGCCTCGCTACTCACAAACCGACGAGTCACCCAGAGCGAAGTGAGTGACGTCACGAACGTCTCTGAGGTAACGATCCGAAACCGCTACCAGGAACTGCTCGAAGCTGCGGACGTCCCCGCCTAAATCGGCCATCGGACTGAAGTCTTGCTCCTACTTCTGCGTGAATGAGTCTTCCTTCAGCCTATAGCCGTTCTCCGGCTTGAATAGGAACATCAAACTCGTTGTCAGTCGGCGCTTTGGCACTCCGCACCGTATCGTCGTAGACACAGAGCGGATGGTAGGCCACATTGAAATCAACAACCGTGTCGACTGGTGTTGACTTATCTGTCGCTTTCGGGTCGGGTGCAGGGATATTCAAATACCGGCCGTGTGCCCATGTCGAGGAGCCGTTAGTCGGGTCCCGAAACGGCAGCAAAAGGGCGTCCACTCCAGGGGCCCGGTAGACAGAGAGGACTGAAAGCTCACCGGCAAGTTCGACGCCGACTTGGCCGACCTGTTCGAATGATATCGGTGGCCCCTGTGTTGCTTCTAATGTTGCGTTCGTTGGCTCAGCGAACAGTTCAAGTCGCCCCCCTAGTCGAAACGACGCGTCAATTGGAAAGAAATCGATCTCGGAAAAGGAGTTTCGAGCTGACTCGCTCAAAGGCGAATCGGTCTGGGATTGGAACGTTTCGATCTTTTGTTCCCGATGACTTTGGATCTCTGCCTTCCATTCCTCAGGTTCGTCAGGGTTCATACCGACTCTTCGCCTTGCACCGGGTAACGATTTGGGTTGGAAGCGCCCCGTTCAACGCCATATCAGTCCGAAATTTAAACCCATTTGGGAGCAACGATTTCGTATGAAACAGATCGACGGAGCAACTGGTGGTGGCCAAGTGCTTCGTCTCGGAGTGGCGTTGGCTGCTCTCGAAGACAGCCCAATCAAGATACAGAACGTACGAGGTGAGAGAGACACCCCAGGGTTGCGTGCCCAGCATGTTGGAGCCGTCGAGTCTGTTGCAGCACTCTCAAATGCAGAGTCAGATGGTGTATCAGTCGGGTCGGAGACAGTAACGTTCGAACCCGGCGAGGAGTTGGGTGGAAACCTGGCTATCGATATGAAGACCGCGGGAAGCATCTCCCTGCTCTTCGATGCGGTACTTCCGTTGGCGATTCGAACGACAGAAACGATCTCGGTGCAGGTGACTGGCGGGACTGACGTCAAATGGTCGCCACCGATTGATTACCTTCGGCACGTGAAACTTCCCGTTCTCCGTCAGTTCGGACTCGCGGTAACACTCGAATCTGTTGAGCGAGGCTTCTTCCCAACTGGCGGTGGATCAGCAACACTCACGATCAAGCCATCCGAAATCGGGCCGATTAATTGTGCAGAACGGGGGGCTCTCGAAGACATCGAGATCTACTCGGTTGCCTCTGCTGATTTAGCCGATGCAGACGTTGCTACTCGGCAAGTCGACGGTGTAACAAAAACACTGGAAAAAACTGTGGACGTTCCGATTAGCGAAGAAACCTCAGTGGTCAAAACACGGTCGACTGGAACCACTATTCTCCTCGTCGCCAAATTCGAGCATTCCAGAGCCGGGTTTTCCGCCCTTGGAGAACCAGGATGGCCGGCAGAGGAGGTTGGTGAGTCGGCCGCAGATTCGTTCCTGGCGTTCCAATCGAGTCCCGCCGCAATCGAGTCACATCTCGCCGACCAGCTACTACCATTCCTGGCACTTCAGGGTGGGGAAGTAACGAGTCCGCGAATGACAGAGCATATCGAATCGTGTCTGTCATTGCTGAACGAATTTGACTATTCAGTCGAGGTTACATACGAACCAGATCGAGTTCGACTTTCCAGTGCGAGACGGACCTAATGCCCACCTGGTACCGGTCCGAACAACCGGATTACTGACGTGGGTCCGGTCCCTCCGGTTCGATAGTCACATTTGCTCGATATTCCAGGTCTTCCCGAAAGAGTTCGAGTCCGAGGGTGGCATTGTAGATTGCATCGGTTTTGTGTGGGTCATTTGATTGATCATAGCCATCATTATCAATATCGTCTTCTGGGGTGTCAACGGTCATTTGATAGGTTCCACTGGCATTTGACCCGTTTGAAATCCACATCTCAAAGGGGCCCTCGAAGGCGTCCTGAAACTGCAATTCCGGCCAGCGCTCTCCGTCAATCGATCCATTAGTTGGTTGGATTTCGAGGGTATCTTCCGTGAAATTTTCCTCCACCGAATTGCCCGAAAAGTCATTCAAAGTAACAAAGAATGTATCACTGGATTCATTGACCGAAAGAGTCCATGTACTCGACCCGTTCGTGGCATTAAGTTCGAACGGTGTCCCTGACTCAGCGGCACTCATATTGAAAGTCATCGCACGGACGTCAGTCGTGTCAGCAGTCACTTGCCACGTACTGTTCCCATCGTCATCTTCTAACGTGCCGTTGTTCGATTGATTTATGTACGTTCCATTATGGGTTTGACGAACGAAGATATCCCGAATCGAGCCTCTTGCCACGGCATGGACGTTTTCTATATCGCTGTAATTCTCGATCCGGTCTCGATAGGTCTCGGTGAGTTCGGTTTTCGTCCCCCCACCCCGATTCGTTTTTCGGAGAAGTACGTCTCCCGTTTCAGCGACTGCTTGTTGGAGGTCAAGTGCGTCATGGCCATCAGCCGTCTCCCGTGTCGCGAGGTTTTCCGTAAAAATGGCTGTGTTTAGAATCAGGGCCAGCGAAACGAAAATCAGTGCCAGTGCGAACGCTGCCACCAGGATTATCTGACCCCGAGATCGACCCATGGGACCTAGTTAGGTTTCGGGACGAAAAAGC
This sequence comes from Halodesulfurarchaeum sp., assembly GCA_018334775.1. Taxonomy (GTDB): domain Archaea; phylum Halobacteriota; class Halobacteria; order Halobacteriales; family Halobacteriaceae; genus Halodesulfurarchaeum. The sequence continues at coordinate 1,583 of JAGXLJ010000009.1, read as the reverse complement.
TTCCCCGCCCGGCATGATTTTGAGGACGGCAAGAGTAAACTACTGTATGCATATTGCGGTCCTCGGTGCCGGTGCAATCGGCTCCGCTCTTGGGGCCCGGCTATCTCGATCCGAATCCATCACACTGATCGGTCACCATACACGGCATCTCCAAACTGTGTCGGAGAATCCAATGACAGTAGTGGAGCCCGGAGAATCGAGCAGCGAGCGAGCAGTATCCGTAACGACCGATTATCAGGCTGTCTCGGATGTAGATCTGGTCATCCTCGCAGTGAAAAGTTACGACACGGAAGCCGCACTAGGGGATATCAAACCATATCTCGGTGACACACCCATTCTCACGGTGCAAAACGGGTTGGGGAATATCGAACAAATCCGTGAGAACGTTGGCCCCGACCAAGTGATTGGTGGAACGACGACAATGGGTGCCTTCGTTCCAGAACCCGGGTGCGTTCGTATCGGAAACCTGGGCCGAACCCATATCGGGAAGCCTTGGGGGCCAAACACCGAGTTTCTCGACCAGATCAAATCAGCGCTCGAGACGGCAGGGTTTCAGACCACGGTCGAAACTGAGATTCGTCACGCCATCTGGGAGAAAGTTCTCATCAATGCTGCTATCAATCCGATAACCGCGCTTGGAACTGTCCCAAACGGAGCCTTGCAGACGGGGCCAGGCCACCAACTCCTCAGATCCAGTATTGCAGAAGCAAAACTCGTGGCCGAGGCCGAAGGCTATCCAATCGAAAACGCAGTCGAACGCGCTATCACCGTTGTTGGGGCAACTGCCGACAATCGTTCGTCTATGCTTCGAGATCTCGAAGCAGGAGGCCAAACAGAAATCGATGCGCTGAACGGCGCACTGGTTGAACGTGGGGTAACCCATGATATTCCAGTCCCCGTGAATCGAACGATTACCGCCGCAATTCACCTTGCAAGCGAGAGTCGCAATCGCTAGGACGGAGCGAACCCGTCAAATGGATCGCGGATGTAAGGACTCCATGGCCACACCACTCGCCGTCGATATCGACGGAACCCTGAGCAGACCTGATCGGTCAATCGATCCACGAACCATCGACGCACTTGGATCGTGGCCAGCCCCAGTAGTGATTGCGACCGGAAAGGCACTCCCCTATCCCGTCGCATTGGCACAATTTTCTGGCGTTGATCCACTCGTCATTGCGGAAAACGGTGGCGTGGCGGTTACAGAAGACACGATTCAGGTCCACGGTGACCGTGCGGCCGCTGACCGCGTCGTTGACCAATACGAACACGCCGGTCATGAAACCGGGTTCGGTGACCCCGATCTCGCCAATCGATGGCGCGAAACGGAGGTTGTCGTCCACCGCGATCAACCCCTCGAGCCCCTCGCCGAGATCGCTGCGGAGAACGGCCTCGAAGTTGTCGATTCCGAATACGCCTACCACGTCAAATCTCCCGATGTAAGTAAAGGAGCGGCTTTCGAGTCACTCGCTGCCCACCTCGACATCGATCAGAAGCATACACTTGCGATCGGTGACTCACCCAACGATGTGGCCCTTTTCGAGGTCGCTGGGACCGCGATTGCGGTGGCCAATGTTCCCTCT
>JAGXLJ010000264.1 GCA_018334775.1 Halodesulfurarchaeum sp. | reverse complement strand
GAGGACTCAGTGGTGACGATGCGGACGCAGTGCTTCGAACGACGGGCGCCAACCGACTGGCGACCGTCGATGATATCGAATCCGAAGATCTCGGTCAGGTCGACAGTATTGCGGTTGAACGGTACGGGGAAGACGAACTGCTCTTCGTCTCCGGTACCACCCAGGCAGACGCAGTCACGCTGTTTGTTCGGTCCGGAACCGAACACGTTCTCGACGAACTCGAACGAGCCGTTGGAGACGGTGTTGATGCGGTTATCGCCGCAGCAGAAACGGGGGGTGTCGTGCCCGGTGCTGGTTGCACAGAGATTCAGCTCGCGACTGCCGTGCGCTCGGCCGCTGCTGGAATAGAAGGTCGTGAACAGCTGGCAGTTGAGGCGTTTGCCGACGCACTTGACTCGATTCCGAGAACAATCGCCGAAAATACGGGCATGGATCCCATTGACGCGCTCGTCGAAGTTCGGGCCGCCAACGAAGATGGCCGCGGTGGAATTCTGGCTCGTGCGGAACGCGGGACCGTCGGAGATCCGGTCGAACAGGGTGTCCTCGACCCGGCCACGGTCAAACGAGAAGTCTTGTCCTCCGCAACAGAGGCCGCGACAATGATCGTCCGTATCGACGACGTAATTACGGCCGAATAACTTTCGGAGGCCGGGGCTCAACTCGAATACCCACCGGCTTCCCCCGATGTTTCTTTGGGCTGTCGCTCATAGACTTGTATATGACCCTAGGGTCTCGAGTTGAACTCACCGAGTCCCACGGGAGTTGGGCGGTATCGTTCGCTCGACGGGTTATCGAATCAGTCGTCAAAACAGGAAATCCGCCTCCAAAACCTGAGGATGTCGACGGCGTGTTCGAAATAGAACGAGGGGCGTTTGTGACGCTTCGAAAGAACGGGCGACTTCGTGGTTGCATTGGACGGCCGACCCCGGAACAATCGGCTATCAAGGCGATTCGTGCGGCGGCAGTTGAAGCCGCGACAAATGACCCACGATTCCCGCCGGTGAGCGAATCAGAACTTTCAACGGTCACAGTAGAGGTGAGCATTTTGACGCCGCCAAAGGAGGTTACGCCGGTCGACTCGGAGGCCATTACTGTCGGTCAAGACGGACTAATCGTCCAACGAAACGACCGGAGTGGATTATTGTTGCCTCAAGTTCCGGCCGATCAGTCTTGGGATGCCGAAACGTTTCTTACCAAAACCTGCAAGAAGGCGGGTCTGCAGGGCGATTGTTGGCAGCAACCGGATACGACCGTTCTCCAATTTCGGGCGCAGGTGTTCGAAGAAACTGAACCAAACGGTCCGATCGAACGAGTTGGCCTGACCGAACAACAGAACTAACTCACACCATACCCACCATGAGTTCCCACAGATCACCGGCCGTCGCCGGCCAGTTTTATGCTGGAACAAAACCGGCCCTGGAAGAACAGATCGAAGCGGCATTCGAACATCCGGTCGGGCCCGCCTCGGTCCCAGCTGTTAGTACTGACGGTGACCCGCCGCTGGGATTGATTTCACCACATGCCGGCTATCCGTATTCTGGGCCAGTCGCTGCACACGGTTTTTCGCAACTGGCGACCACTGGCCGACCTGAAGTTGCCATTATCGTTGGCCCGAATCATGGTAGGCGAGGGCGCCCCCTGGCCATTTCAGGGGCCACACGGTGGGAAACACCACTTGGAACAGTCACTGTCCACGATGACCTTCGGGAGCGTCTTTCGTCCGCACCCGGCGTCGAAATCGACGAGTCGACGCATGCGGGTGAACATTCACTCGAAGTGCAGGTACCGTTCCTCCAGTATCTCTACGATGATCAGGTCCCGATCCTTCCGATCGTGATGAGTCGACAGGACCAGACACATGTCGACCGACTCACCTCGGCGCTTTTAGAATCAGTAACAGATTGGAGTGAAGTGGTCATAATTGCCTCCACTGACCTGACTCACTACGAACCTGCTGAACGGGCCCACCGGGATGACGAGGCTATTAGAGGGGCTATTGAATCCCTTGATGTGGCGTCTGTTATGGATGCAAAGCAATCAGGACATAGTATGTGCGGACCCGGACCCACTGCTGTGACGCTTGCGGTCGCCCGTGAGCAACAAATCGATAGTGGAACTGTGCTTTCGTACGCAACAAGTGGAGACACAGGCGGGGATATGGATTCAGTCGTGGGCTACGTTTCGGCAGTTATGTGATTGCATGTGGTCATCTCTTGTTCCGGGCCAGATCAGCGCCTTTATAGGATTTTTCTCCGTGCTAATAACGCATGCACGTCTCGCGTCGGAGATTTCTTTCCGCTGGGTCCATAACAACGGTCGGAGCCCTTGCCGGGTGTCTGGGTGGCAACTCCACAGGACCTGACGAACCACTTTCAACCCCCGTCAAAGGTGCTGCGGAAGCCCCAGTCACCGTCGAATCGTTCGAAGACTTCACCTGCAAATTCTGTCGACAGTTTGCCCTCGAGATTCTGCCCCAAATCGAAGCGAATTATATCGAGCCCGGGACAGTTCGGTTTATTCGACACGATTTCCCATTCTTGGACGAGGAGTGGTCATGGAAAACAGCATATGCAGCACGAGCTGTCCAAGATATGCAGGGGCAGGAAGTGTTTTACGAGTACGTCGATCTCCTGTACCAGAACTTCGACTCGTACAGTATAGAGTTGTTTGGTAATCTGGCTGAATCGGTCGGTGCTGATCCGGAAACAGTCCGAACCGCTGTGGCCGATGAGCGGTATCTTCAGACCTTGGAGGCCGAGAAATCACTCGGTGAGGAGACGGATGTAACCAAGACGCCGACTGTTCTGGTTGACGGGGAGCGCCCAGAATCGCCACGCTACGACGACGTTGCAGCAGCGATCGACGCCAAAATCCAATGATACCGACCGGAGATTGAAGGTCGTCCCATACCAAAATTACCCAATGCCGGAGAACCCATGGGCTTCGTTCCCCTCACAAACCAGCGTTCCTGATTCACTTTCGGAATTGCGCGCTGACATTCCCCCGCTTAGTGACCGGATGTATTTCAATTGGGGAGCAAGTGGCCCAAGTCCCCGAACGGTCGTTTCTGCGAGCAACGCCGTACTTG
>JAGXLJ010000263.1 GCA_018334775.1 Halodesulfurarchaeum sp. | reverse complement strand
GAATCGAGTCGTTCTTGGCCCGCCTCACGGTCTCGTGTCAATGCCCGGACGTCGTAGTCGTGTTCGAGGAGGTCGGTTACCAAATACCCCCCGACGAATCCGGTCGCGCCGGTGACGAGAATGCTCATACGTAACGAAGGGGGCCGGGCCTGATAACGGTACTCATGGTGGGTACTGGTCTGTCGGGACAGCAGACCGGAAGTGGTTATTGTTCGGTGGTCAAACCACTCCGACAGGTAATGAAGGGGACCGCCGTCGCCCATCCGATCCAAGGCCTGTTGAAATATCACGGGTTTCGGGACCCGGAGCTGAACGTGCCGGCCCACGACTCGATTTCGGTCTGTACGGCGCCCTCACGGACCACGACCACGGTCGAGTTCGGTCACGATCAGGATTCGGTCACGGTCGACGGCGAACCGATCGATAAGGAGGGCGCTGATCGTGTCGGGGAGGTGCTCGGTCTCGTTCGGGACCAGGCAGGAATCGATTCAGGAGCCCGAGTGGTCTCGGAGAACACCTTCGAGTCCAACGTCGGACTTGGTGCGTCCGCATCGGCATATGCCGCGCTGGCCACGGCTGGGGCTTCAGCAGCGGGCCTCGAACCCAGTCGGGACGAACTTTCCCGACTCGCCAGACGGGGAGCGGCGTCGGCGGCCAGAAGTGTTGTGGGTGGGTTCGCTCATCTCCGAACGGCATCTGCACCACAGGATAGTGTCGCTGCCCCCATTCCAGCCGGGTTCGACGACGACGTTCGCATCGTGATCGCCTCGCTTCCGGAGCGGAAGTACACGTCCCGGGCCCATGCGACCACACCGGACTCCCCGTACTACGAGGCCCGGTTGGCAGGGGTACACGGGACCGCTTCGGACCTCCGGCGGGCCATTCGACAGGGTGAGTTCGATGGGACGTTTGCCATCGCCGAACGGGAGTCGATCGAACTGTTGGGGGTCACGATGACCGGCCCCGAAAACTGGCTCTACTGGCGCCCCGAGACCCTTGCGGTACTGGAAACGGCCCGAGAGCTGCGGGACCGTGGCGTGTCGGTCTATTTCTCCGCGGACACCGGGGCGACGGCCTATCTCAACACCACGGCTGCGCACGTCGAGACCGTTCGCCAGGCCATCGAAGCACAGGGAATTTCGACCCGAGTCTGGCAGGTCGGTGGTGGCGTCGAAGCCTCGACCAAACACCTGTTCTGAGGGCTACTGAGATCCGAGGTGGGCCCACAACCCGGTAACCGCTTTTAGTTCGAGATGTGTCTCGAGGAGGGCTGCTGCACGTTCGTAGGGTGACCCAGCACGGTCCGATTGCTCCGGAGCCGACTCTTGGGCCCGTTCGAAGAGTGTCCCTACGAATGCGTCCCTGACCGACTGGTTCTCGAAGAGGCCGTGGAGATATGTGCCAAGGACCGCTTCCTGGTGCGCACTTGTCTCTTCGAGCGGGTGGGCCACAGGCTTCAGAAATCTCGCATCCCCCATGTGTATCTCGTACCCCGAAGCGGTCCCGTCGGCATCAACAATTGGGCCAGAACCCTCCACCTCACATGTGGTCCGGGAAACCGCTTTTTCGGCCGAGAAGGTCGTGCTCACTGGGAGTACTCCGAGTCCCGGCACAGTTCCCTCAACGGCCGTGCTCTCGATCCCCGCGTTTTCGATCCGATCCCCAAGCATCTGGTAGCCGCCACAGATCCCCACGACGGGGCCGTCGAAGGCCCGAATCTTCGGGCCAAAGTCCGCGTCTCGGAGGGCGAGCAGGTCGTCGACGGTGTTTTTCGACCCCGGGAGCACGACCGCGTCGTACTCCGCCAATTCGGTTGTGAGCGGAATGTAGTGCACTCGAACGCCGGGTTCTGCGGCCAACGGTTCGAGGTCGGTAAAATTCGAAATGAACGGGATGCGTGGCACGGCCACATGGACGGATCTGGTCTCTGAGATGCCATCCTCACCCCCGAAGACAGTGTGTTCACCCTCGGCCGGGAGCGAGACGCTATCCTCCTCGGGAAGCCCTGGATCTTCGGCCGGCAGCACACCGAGGATCGGGACCCCTGTCATCGACTCGAACTCTTCGATCCCTGGTTCGAGGACTGCCTTCGATCCGCGGAACTTGTTGATGACGATGCCGGCCACCTGGTTCCGGACATCAGCCGGCATCAGTTCGAGGGTCCCGTAGAGACTCGCGAAGACGCCGCCCCGTTCGATGTCGCCGACCAGAACGATCTCGGCATCGGCGAAACGCGCCGTCTCGATGTTGGCCAGGTCCCGATCCAGCAGGTTGATTTCCGCGATGCTACCAGCGCCTTCCGCAATGAGAACGTCGTATTCAGCCTCGAGTCGTCGGTGGGACGCGATCGCGGCCTCGCGGGCGGTCTCCCAGTGCACGTCGTAGTAGGTGCCAGGTTCGAAGTGTTCGGTGGCCTGCCCGTGAATGACCAACTGACTCTCGCCGTTGCCCCGAGGTTTGAGGAGCACGGGATTCATGTCCGTTGTGGGAGTTGCGTCCGCGGCGCGCGCCTGAACGTATTGAGAGACACCGATTTCGCCCCATTCGGCCCCAACATCGTGGTCCTTCGCCTCTGCGTCCCGGTCCGGAGAGACAACCACTCGGGCATTATTGCTCATGTTCTGGGCCTTGAACGGGGCGACGGCCACGTCCTGATTTGCCAGCAACCGGGCGATTCCCGCCGTCACAACTGATTTTCCGACGTGACTGGCCGTTCCAGCGACGAGAATCGTTGTTGCCCTGGTTGTTCCGTCACGTGCGCTGGTCATGGGTCGAATGGCGTCGCAATTCGGCTGGTCACGATTCCGGTGTCGGCCTCCGGGACGGACACTGGCGGCTCCGAGTCCGCAAATCGGGACGCGAAACTCCGCGTGAGCGCCTCTCGAACTGCGGTCCGGGTGGCGTCACCGACGTCGGTTGCACTGCCTGCAAACGAAACCGCCTGCCCCGCCGGATCGGTACCGACGGCGACGGCGTCTGACGTGGTTCCTGTAAACCCAGTTAGTTGCTGGAGCGTGGCCGTCTTCGCTTCGACGGTGACTCCCAGTAGTGTCCCCAGGGTCCCGTCTCCAAGGGCTCTTTCCGTCCCCA
>JAGXLJ010000262.1 GCA_018334775.1 Halodesulfurarchaeum sp. | reverse complement strand
GTCTCTCGCCCAGCAAGAAGCGCTTCGGGATCGATTTCGAACCGCCGTGTGGGGTTGGTGGCGACGTTTGGCGTCCGAATCGAATCTTGCACCGTCGCCGGCGGGCCGGTTCGGCCGCCAAGGAGCCCACATACTTCGTTAGGGGCGGTTTCACGGGCCTGCTCAACGATCGATTCACGAACCGACGCCGCCAGTTGCATTTACCCCAGGTCGCGGCGCATCGCGATGTCGAACCACGGACAGGTCCGCAGTTGCCGGTAGTTCCGGGGGTTCTCCCAGAGGTCCTCGTAATCGACCCATAGCACACCGCCGACCTCCGCCGGATCAGTATCGAGTTCCGGATCCGTCACGGTCGCCGTGAGCACTGCACAGACCTCCCATTCGAGCCCTTCGTCGAGATAGTAGCGTTTGTATTCGAACCGATCGGTCACGCCCAAGTTCTCGTACTGGTCCGGTGTGACCCCGAGTTCCTCTTCGAGACGTTCCTCCGTGGCCTCGATTTGTGTTTGTCCCTCAACCGGATGTGAGGCGACCGTTCCGTCCCAATGTGTATCCCATAGCCGTTTGTCCCGGGCGCGCTGGGCGAGCAACACCCGCCCCTCCTCGTCGAACAGCATACAGGTAAACGCACGATGGCGGATACCGTCCCCGGTGTGTGCTTCGAGTCGATCGACGGTTCCTTCTGCGGTATCTTCCTCGTCGACCGCGATGACCGCTTCGCCGCCGGACCGTTCGCCTGTGGCGGTCTCATTGTCACTCGTTTCGTTGGTCCCACTCATGGACAGTGAAACGGCGAGGACTGATTTGTACCCACCGGTCTTTCACCGGTTCCGGGTCCTCACCCCCGTTTTTCCTCGAGGATCAACCGCGTTTTTGTCGAACGGACCTCCGACTGCTCCCGGGTCCGCGTGATGAGCTCGTTGACCCGTTCGGTGTCCATCGCGTCGACAACGAGGACCATGTCCTCCTCCCCGGAGACCTGCCAGACGAAATCGACTTCGGACCATTCGGCCATTCGTTCGGCGAGGACCTGTGTGTTTACGTCGACTGCAACTGACACCTCGACCATCGACTTGACGTTCCCCGTTCGAGTCGCGATCGTGAACCGCTCGATCGTTCCGTCCTCGAGTAATCGATCGACGCGATTGCGAACTGTGCCTTCGGAGACGTCGAGAATATCCCCGATCTCGGTGTAGGGGGTTCGGGAATCTTCCCGAAGAAGTGCGAGAATCTCCCGGTCGAGATCGTCCATGTCCGTTTCTCTCTCGCCCGGCCGAAAACTGTTTCGAATTTCGTAATTCAACTACGAAAGCAAGCCTTATATTTCATGCAACGTTTGAATCTCGTAATGTCGGACGCCTACATCGCCCTGGAGACCGGCAAGGTCCTTGAGGGTCGCGCCAGGTCGCCCGGGGAGGCCCACGGCGAACTCGTTTTCACGACGCCGTATACGGGCTACGAGGAGAGCCTGACCGATCCGTCCTACGAAGCGCAGGTACTCACCTTCGCGTACCCACTCATCGGGAATTACGGCGTCCGAGCGGAGCGATTCGAGTCCGACCGGGTTCACCCCAACGGGGCCGTCGCCAGGGAACTCACTGATGACGTCGCCGAATGGCTTCAGGACGAAGGCGTCCCGGCGGTCGATGCGGTCGACACGCGGGACCTCGTCTTGGACATCCGGGATGGCGGCGCCATGAAATGCGGGATTTCGGCGGGGCCTGACGCCTCGGCGGAGAAGGCCCGCGAGGAACTCGACGTCTGTCCGCACATGAGCGAGATCGAGGCAATCGGCGATATGGTCAGCGTTGAGGACGTCGAAGTCCATCGGGCCGACGGCGAGGGGCCGAAGACCGCTCTCATTCACTGTGGAACGAAGGGCAGCATTATTGATTCACTACTGGCCCGTGGTTCCGATGTCCACGTGTTCCCCCACGACGCCGATCCGGCCGAGGTGGAATCCGTTGACCCGGACCTGGTCTTCATTTCTAACGGGCCAGGCGATCCGGCGAACTACGGACCGACCGAGGACCTCGTCGAGCACTTCCTCGGTGTGCTCCCCATCGCCGGCATCTGTCTCGGGATGCAGATCGTGGCCAACGCGCTCGACGGCGAGACGACGAAGATGGAGTTCGGCCATCGCGGCGTGAACCAACCAGTCCTCGATCAGGCGAGTGGCCGGGTCGTCATGACGACACAGAATCACGGGTATATGGTCGCTGACGCGGGTGACCTCGACGTGACACAGGTCAACGTCAATGACGACACACCGGAGGGGGCCGAATCGGCCGACATCGGCGTCATTACCCGCCAGTATCACCCCGAGGCTCATCCAGGACCCCACGACACACTGGACTTTTTCGACGACGTCCTGGCGATGGCCGACGCTGGCACCCACCCGAAAGCGACTCAGTAAGATCGGCGCCGGTCGTGTCCCCCTGTCGGGAAAACCCGGTGGGCTTTATTGCTCCCATACGAATCTTGTGCTGATGGCCCACGAGTACGTCGAGCAGCTTTGGGAGCAGCGCGAGCAGAAGGAGGAGTATTTCGCCGAGAGCCCCCGGTCACCGATCCCGCACTCGGTCCAAGCGGAGTTCCCCGGGCTCGAATATTTCCCCGTCGATGAATCCATGCGCTTCGAGGTCGAACTCCACGAACACGAGGATCCCGACCGGTTGACTGTCGAAACGACGGCGGGCAACAGCCAGGAATACCTTCAGTGGGGGGAGTTCCACCTCGAAATCGACGGCGAACCGGTGACGATTCAGGCCTATAAGAGCGATTCCGCCGATGACCGGCTTTGGGTTCCGTTTCGCGACGAGACGAACAGCGAGGCAACCTACGGGGCGGGCCGCTATCTCGACCTCGAACGGGAGCACCACTATCAGGACGGCGTCTGGATTCTCGATTTCAACCAGGCGTACAACCCGACCTGTGCGTACAACGAGGGGTACGAATGTCCACTTATTCCGACGGAAAACTGGCTCGACGTGCGGGTCGAAGCCGGCGAAAAGGAGTATCCCGGCGAGCCACACAGCCCGACAGGTCACTGAGGGACTACTGTTGACCCCACTTTTCGGTCCGTTTCAGCCGGTCCGAGATGG
>JAGXLJ010000261.1 GCA_018334775.1 Halodesulfurarchaeum sp. | reverse complement strand
GCCAGCCTTGATGGGGATGATGAAGAACGCGTTCATCTCGGCCTGGTCCCGGAGGTCTTCGTCTGGGACCCGGTCGATCCGGTTGTCGATCTTCAACAGCGCAGAGGCGAGTTTCGAGGGGTTTCCGCTGATCATCGCGGCTCCCCGATCGGCCGCGTACTCCCGGTATCGTGAGAGTGCCCGGACGAGGAGGAAGGAGATGATCCAGACCACGATCGAGACCAGGATGGCCACGAAGACCGGTGCGCCCCCGCCCTGTTTGCCACGTCCGCCAGCGAACAGCCAGCCCCACCGGACGACGATGAACGCCAGCGTCGAGAGGAAGGAGGCGATGGTCATCACGGTCATGTCTCGGTTCTTGATGTGTGAGAGTTCGTGGGCGAGCACCCCTTCGAGTTCGTCTTCGTCGAGGGTCTGCATGATGCCGGTCGTTACTGCGACGGCCGCGTTGTTTTTCGACCGACCGGTCGCAAAGGCGTTTGGCACCTGTGAGTCCACGACGGCGACTGTCGGTTTGGGCAGGTCGGCCTGCTGGGAGAGCCGTGAGATCGTCGCGTGCAGTTTCGGCTGCTCCTCCGCGGTAACCTCCGTGGCCCCCATGCTCCAGAGGGTGAGTTTGTCGCTGAAGAACCACTGGACCAGCGAGAAGCCCCCGAAGAAGAGGAGCATCATTGTGGCCCCGCCGCCCATGTACCATGTAATCGCGCCGGCGAAGACGATATAGAGGACGAAGAGGAGAAACATCGTCACTCCCATCCGGAATCGCAAGCCCCAGTCCGCTTTCCACTCCATGTCTGTCACCCGCTTACGGAGGGAGGTAGAAACGCTTTCCGGCACGGTGACGACGCCCCGACTGGGTGAGGTGATTACAGACCACTTAACAGCCTCGACGGCCTATCCAGTTTCAATGACGACGGACTCCGGGACGTTCTGTCCCCGCTGTGGCGATCCCGTCGACCCCGAACTGGTGGGGTCGACCGACCGGGGGCTCTGCACGGATTGCTATCTCGAGAATTTCGAACTCGTCGACGCTCCGGACACCGTCGAGGTCACCGTTTGTGCCCGCTGTGGCGCGGTCAACCGGGCCGATTCCTGGGTCGATGTCGGCGCGCGCGATCTCACTGACGTGGCTATCGATGAGGTGACCGAGGAAGTCCAGGTCCACCGCGAGGCCGAGGACTTCTCCTGGACGGTCGACCCCGAACAGATCGACCGGAACACCATCGTGTTGCACGCGAATTTCACCGGGACCGTTCGTGGCAGGGAACTCACCGACGAACGACCGGTCCGTGTCGCGATCGGGAGGGGCACCTGTCAACGCTGCGGGCGGATCGCCGGCAACTCCTACGCGAGTGTGGTCCAGGTCCGTGCCAGTGGCCGATCGCCACGTCCCGAGGAGGCCGACAGAGCGGTCGAATTGGCCCACGAAATTACTAGCGAGATGGAGGCCAAAGGGGATCGGGAGGCCTTCGTCACGGAGGTGCTCGACTCGGGGCATGGCCCGGATATCAAACTCTCGACGACCAAACTGGGGCGACGCGTGTCCGCGAAACTGATCGAGGAGTTCGGCGGCAAGGTCTCTGACTCCGAGACCCTGGTCACCGAAGACGGCGACGGCAACGAAGTCTACCGGGTTACTTACGCCGTTCGCTTGCCAGCCTTCAGGCCGGGGGACATCATTGAGGTCCCGGACACCGATGGGCCGGTTCTCGTGCAGGGCGTTCGGGGGAATCTGAAAGGGGTCGATCTCCAGACAGGCGACCACTTCGAGGTGAACTTCGAGGATGGTGTTGTTCCGAACGCGACCAAGATCGGGTCCCGAACCGAGGCTGTAGAAACGACCGTTGTCTCGGTGCTGGACGACCATGCAATCCAGCTGTTGGATCCCGCAACCAGCGAAACCCGAAGTGTGGCCCGCCCCTCGTTTTTCGGCGCGGACGCCCGGACCGTCGAGGTGGTCCGAATCGAGGGCGACCTGTACATGCTCCCCGCCAATGAGTGACCTGGCAGCCCTCGTCGAGAAACCGAACGTCGACGTCGCGATCGCCTCACTTCAGGACGAAGGGATTCACGACGACAGTCGTCGCCTCGTGGAGTACGACGACAAGACGGTGGCGATCCCGATCACCGAACCGCCGTCCAATACCCGAGTCGAGGACGTCATCGAACAGATCGACCCGGACCCTCGAATCGTCGACCTCCCGACGGTGCTTCGGGAGCGTGGCTTCTCGGAGGCGGACATCGAGCGGGCTCCGAGTTCGTGGGCCGTTATCGGGGATGTAATCCTCGTTCGGTTCGGTGACTGTGACCGTCGGGAGGCGGTCGCCGAAGCATTGCTCGACCTCCACCGCGGTGCGGATACCGTCGTCGATCGTGGGGGGATTTCGGGCGAAATGCGGGAACCGGATATCGAGGTTATCGCCGGGGACGGAGAGACGGAGACGATCCACACCGAACACGGAACCCGGTACGCGCTGGACCTCGCGAAGGTGATGTTTGCCCCGGGAAACAAGGCCGAACGGGCGCGAATGGGCGAGACCGTCGACTCGGGGGAACGGGTCCTGGATATGTTCGCCGGAATCGGGTACTTCACATTGCCGATGGCCCGGGCCGGGGCACACGTCACCGCGATCGAGAAGAACCCGACCGCCTTCCAGTTCCTCTCGGAGAACGCCAGGCTCAACGCGGTCGAGGACCGGCTCGAACTGCTACTCGGGGACTGTCGGGATGTTGTTCCGATCCGGGTGAACGCTGGGGACGCCTACGACCGGGTCGTGATGGGCTATTACGATGCCTACGAATACCTGGACCCGGCGATTTCGGCCCTCGAACCCGGTGGGAGGATTCACATGCACGAGGCGACTCCCGAGGCCCTGTTCCCGGAGCGCCCCACCGAACGACTGCACAGAGCCGTGGATGCGGCCGGTCGGGAGGTCTCATCGATGGAGACGCGACGGATCAAATCCCACAGCCAGGGCGTGGTCCATGCCGTCCTCGATGCCACGATCGATTAAGGGTCAGTGGGTCCAAACTGGTAAATTCCTTCGGCCCGAAAACCAACTATGGATCGCGAACAACTCATGGCGCTGTTCCTCGTTTTCCTGATGGTCGGCT
>JAGXLJ010000260.1 GCA_018334775.1 Halodesulfurarchaeum sp. | reverse complement strand
ACGCGGCGACCAGCGGGATCGTGAGGTTGTCGTCGATGACGTAGCCGGCGATCGTCGGTTTGACGCCGTCAGCCACCGTTGCCCCACTCGCACCCAGTACTGCTGGGACTGGTGGAACGAGCAGGAGGCCGGCAATGCCGAGACAAACGCCGAAGGTAGCAAGGAGAACATAGCCCTGCTTCACCTCGAGGCTCCCACTGGAGAGGATCCCGCTGATGGGGTCCCCGATGGTCAGCATGAGGAGGGCCGGGACTGCCACGAGCGGTTGGAACACGAACACCGTGATCGTCGCGCCCACGAGTGCAAGCGCGTATCCGGCCGGCCAGTTGGCTTCGTAATCCCGCGTGAATCGCTCGTAGACCCACAAGTCGAGGTAGCCGGACAATCTGAGCCCTTCGAGGACGGTGGCGACGGTCATAGCGATGGCCACAACGCCCTGGACCTGCGGCCAGGTGAGCACGTCGAGGACGTAAAACAGCGGAACGGTACTCCCGCTAGCATGGACAAGCCGACGCCCAGGTTCGCTCACAGCTGATCAAACGCCAACTCGCCGTCCTGGAGCGCAGCGAGGGTCGCAGCCAGTTCATCGATGCCCACTCTGACCTGGTCGGTCGTGTCCCGATCCCGAACCGTCACCGTTCCATCATCAAGACTTTCGTAGTCCACCGTGATACAGTACGGGGTTCCGATCTCGTCCTGGCGGCGGTAGCGACGCCCGATTGCCCCCGAGTCGTCGTACGTCACCGACAGGCCGACCGCCCGTAAGTCGGCAGCGAGATTTCGGGCTTGCTCGCCCAGACCGTCCTTGTCCATCAAGGGGAAGACGCCGACAAGGGTTGGCGCCATTTCGGGCGGCAGGCGAAGCACGGTGCGCTCCTCGCCATCGATCTCGTCTTCGTCGTAGGCGTGAACCAGAATCGTGTATACGGTCCTGTCGATGCCCATGGAGGGCTCGATCACGTGGGGGGTGATCTGCTCGCCTCGTTCGGTGACCTCCTCGACCGCGAATCCGGTCTGTTCGGTCGGGATTTCGACGGTCTCACCGTCCACTTCGACGGCGACGGTCTCGCCCTCGAAGGCCCTCTGGTCAGTTTCGGCGAGGTCTTCCAGGGCTGCAGCGATGTCTGCGGCCTGGGAGCCGTACTCGGGGCCCAGCGCAGCCATGTCCGGTTCCACGCTGGCTCGCTCCACGGTCCGGGGTTCGTCGTACTCCGAGAAGACCCTGTACCGTTCGTCGGTGTGGGCCTCGTGGTGACTGAGGTCGTAGGTGCCCCGATTGGCGATGCCAGCAAGTTCGATCCACTCTGGATCCTGGCCCGGGCCGCTCACGTCGGCTTCGGCGTCCCAGCAGTCCCGTGCGTAGTGAGCGCGTTCGGCCGCTTGATGCTGTCTGAACCGCACTCGATCGAGATCGATGCCGATCCGGTCGTACCACGCTGTGGCCACGCCCACGTAATAGCCGACCCAATCGTCGGCGATCGGGCCTGATTCGACGGCCGCTCCGATTGTTTGGAACGACGGCTCGCCGTCTGCGGTCTGCGCTTCGGCGCTGAAAAGTGGGGCTTCGACGTCGGCGACGCTCTCGAGGTCCGGTTCGTCCTCGTCGGGATCGAAGAACAACTCGAGTTCGGCCTGATTGAACTCCCGGGTTCGGACGATGGCGTTTCGCGGGCTGATCTCGTTGCGGTAGGCCCGGCCGATCTGGGCGACGCCGAACGGTAACTCTCCCCGGGCGTACTCCCTGAGCCGGGGGAAGTCCACGAAGATCCCCTGTGCGGTCTCCGGTCGCAGGTAGCCCCGGTTCGTCGATCCGGGACCGATTGCCGTCTCGAACATCAGATTGAATTGCTCGACCGGTTCTTCAGCGAGTGGGGCGCCACAACTTGGACAGGTGATGCCGTGCTCGGCCAGGAGTCCCTCTATCTCTTTGGCCGTGTAGCTCTCGGCTTCTGCGATGTCCGTCTGGCCTTCGACGAGGTGGTCGGCCCGGTGGCTCTGTTCACACGCCGGGCACTCCACCAACAGGTCGTCGAAGCCGTCCAGGTGACCCGAGGCCTCGAAGACGGCTTCGGGCATGATCGTCGGGGCGTCGATTTCGTCGTGGCCTTCGCGGGTCGCCCAGCGCTCCCGCCAGGCGGACTCGACTGTGGCCTTGAGCGTGGCGCCGTGCGGACCGTAGGTGTAAAACCCCGAGACGCCGCCGTAGGCCGATCCCGTCTGGAAGAAGAAGCCGCGTCGCTTTGCGAGTTCGGCCAGGGCTTTCATATGCCCGCGAGCAGATCGATGTCCCGGACGATGCCGGCGAGTTCGTCCCCGCGCTGGAGCGGGACCTGTTCGATGTCGTTGTCAAGGAGCACTCCGGCGACCTCTTTAGCGGTCCGACTGCTGTTGACGGTGACGAGGCCGTCGCTCATGTACTCCCGAACGGGCTCGTTCGGCAGTTCGACGTCTCGGGTTGGAAGATAGCGGTTGCCAACGGCTTTGATTCCCTCCCACATCCACTCATCGTCCTGGTTGGCGATACTGTCGCCTGTTGCGTCTTCGCCTTCGACCACCTGGGCGACGTCAATGAGGTCGACTTCAGTGATAATGCCGCCCATCTCACCGTCGTCGTCGAGAGCGATCGCATAGGGCACGTTCGCGAAGGCAATCTCTCGTTCGGCGACGGTGAGTGGCGTCCCAACGTAGACGGTGTTCACGTCGGGGCTCGCTAGCTCCCCGACCTCGATGTTGCCGTCGGCGTCCCCGTCGGCGATGGCACGGACGATATCCGTGACGGTGATCATACCCTCCAAACTCCCGCCGTTGACGACCGGGATTCGGCGTTGCTCGGTTTCGACGATGGTTTCGGCGACCTCGTGGAGTGTGGCGTCTTTCGAGGTCGTGGGGACGTCCTCCATCAGGATCGCTAACTGATCCTCGTTCGGTCGTTTGATCAGGTCTTCCCGGGAAACAAGTCCGCGGTACCGCTCTCCGTCCTCGGTTTCTTTGACGACCGGAACCGAGGAGAACGACCGCTCCTGGAGGTACTCCAAGACGTCGTCTCTGGTCCCGGGGAGCGAGACCGCTATCACGTCGGCCCGGGGTGTCATCGCGTCGGCAACCTTCATGTGA